>JAIKXK010000020.1 GCA_024684155.1 Lachnospiraceae bacterium
TTGTAAGGCAGATGCTCTCCCAGCTGAGCTAAGATCCCATTTGGTCGCTCACTCGCGACCGAAAATTAGTATACTAAATGACCGCATACAAGTCAACAGTTTTTTTTATTTTTTTTAAGCATTTTTTACTTTTGCAATATCTACCAAAGTAAACTCTGTTAAAGCAGACTCTAAAGAGGTAGCTAAGGCATTTGCAGTATCCATTGCAGTAATACAGTACACTCCTGTTTCAATGGCATTTCTTCGAATTAAGAAACCATCTCTGTTCTTATCTCCATGTCCTTCTGTAGGAGTGTCGATTACCATATCAATTTTATGACCAATAATCAAATCCATTACATTTGGAGATTCCTGAGTAATTTTATTTACACGAAGTGCATCAACACCATGCTCCTGCAAATATTTTGCAGTGGATCTTGTAGCATAGATTTTATAACCTAAAGCTGCAAAACGTTTTGCTACATCCACAGATTCTGGCTTGTCTTTATCATTTACTGTCATAATCATCTGCTTATACTTAGGAAGTTCTACTCCTGCTCCGAGGAAAGCCTTATACAAAGCTTCATTGAAGGTAGTAGCAATACCCAGACACTCACCAGTTGATTTCATTTCGGGTCCTAAAGAAATTTCGGCACCACGTAATTTTTCAAATGAGAATACCGGCATCTTAATTGCCACATACTCTGCTTCCGGCTGTAATCCTGGTTTATAGCCAAGCTCCTTAATAGTCTTACCAATAATAACCTTTGTAGCTAAATCTACAATAGGAATACCTGTAACCTTTGAAATATAAGGCACTGTTCTGGATGAACGAGGGTTTACTTCAATAACATAAACTTCACCATCCATTACAATAAACTGAATATTTATCATACCTTTTACATGAAGAGCCTTGGCGAGACGTTCTGTGTAATCAGTAATCTTTGCCTTAATATCTTCCCCAATGGTATGTGCAGGATATACAGAAATACTATCGCCTGAGTGTACACCAGTACGCTCAATATGCTCCATAATACCTGGAATTAAAATATCTTCGCCGTCACAAACAGCATCAACTTCAATTTCCTTACCCTGTAAATATTTATCAACTAGAATTGGATGATCTTGAGCAATCTGGTTAATAATATCCATAAACTTCTCAATTTCATCATCATTAAAAGCAATTTGCATACCCTGTCCACCAAGTACATAAGAAGGACGAACAAGAACAGGATAGCCTAAACGATTTGCTACCTCTTTTGCTTCATCTGCTGTAAATACAGTACCACCTGCAGCACGTGGAATCTTTGTTTGCTCAAGAATTTGATCAAAAAGTTCTCTATCTTCTGCAGCATCTACATCTTTTGCATCTGTTCCAAGGATTGGTACTCCCATCTTCATTAAGTCCTGGGTCAGCTTAATAGCAGTCTGTCCACCAAACTGAACGACTGCACCATCTGGTTTTTCAATATTAACAATATTTTCCACATCTTCTGCCGTTAAAGGCTCAAAATAGAGCTTATCAGCAATATCAAAGTCAGTAGAAACCGTTTCAGGGTTATTATTAACGATAATAGTTTCATAACCTTCTTTTGCAAATGCCCAGGTACAGTGTACCGAACAGAAATCGAATTCAATACCCTGTCCAATTCGAATAGGTCCAGACCCTAATACAAGAACCTTTTTCTTATCACTCTTTCCATCGGCTTCATTTTCTCCACCATATACTGAGTAATAATAAGGAGTTTCTGCTTCAAACTCTGCAGCACAGGTATCAACCATCTTATAAGAAGCTACTATACCATTGTCATAACGCATCTTTTTAATTTCATCTACTGACTTATTTGTCAATTCAGAAATTACAGTATCTGGGAACTCAATACGCTTTGCTTCACGAAGAAGCTCTACTGTTAATTCTTCCTTGCTTAAACGCTGTTCCATTTCTACTAAGATTGCAATCTTATCAATAAACCAGATATCAATCTGAGAAATTTCATGAATATGCTCATAAGAAACCCCACGGCGAAGAGCTTCTGCAATACGATAAATTCTTCGATCATCTACAATACGAAGTTCTTCATCTAATTCTTCCATGGAAAGATCAGAAAAATCATAACTCATAAGAGACTCTACATGCTGTTCCAAAGAACGAATTGCCTTCATTAAGGCACCTTCAAAGTTGTTGCAAATACTCATAACTTCACCAGTTGCTTTCATCTGGGTAGTTAACGTACGTTTTGCAGTAAGGAATTTATCGAAAGGCAAACGAGGAATTTTTACAACACAATAATCAAGCATAGGCTCAAAAGAAGCGTATGTTTTTCCTGTGATTGCATTTTTAATTTCATCTAATGTGTATCCTAAGGCAATCTTTGCTGCTACTTTAGCAATAGGATAACCAGTTGCCTTTGATGCAAGTGCAGAAGATCTGGATACACGAGGGTTTACCTCTATAACACAGTATTCAAAGCTCTCTGGATGAAGGGCATACTGTACGTTACATCCACCAGTAATACCAAGCTCAGAAATTATATTTAAGGCTGAACTACGAAGCATCTGGTACTCTTTATCACCTAAAGTCTGAGATGGAGCTACTACAATGGAGTCTCCTGTATGCACACCAACCGGATCAATATTTTCCATATTACATACGGTGATACAGTTTCCTGCCGCATCACGCATTACTTCATACTCAATTTCCTTCCAACCTGCGATACAACGCTCCACTAATACTTCGTGAACACGTGATAAGCGAAGACCATTTTCAAGAATTTCACGAAGCTCTGTTTCATCGTGGGCAATACCGCCACCTGATCCACCTAAGGTAAAGGCAGGACGAAGTACTACTGGATACCCAATGGTATTTGTAAATTTCACACCATCTTCTACAGAATTTACTACCTGTGAAGCTGCTACAGGCTCATGGATTTTTTCCATTGTATCTTTAAAAGCCTGACGATCTTCTGCTCGAAAGATAGTTTCAGCAGTTGTACCGATTAATCGTACTCCCTGTTCTTTTAAGAAGCCACACTCCTCTAATTCCATACCAAGGTTTAAGCCGGCCTGGCCACCTAAGGTAGGAAGAACACTATCAGGCTTTTCTTTTATAATAATCTGTTTTAAAACTTCAACTGTTAAAGGTTCAATATAAACTTCATCTGCAATTTCTTTATCTGTCATAATGGTAGCAGGGTTTGAGTTTACTAATACAACCTCTACTCCCTCTTCTTTTAAAGAACGGCAAGCCTGAGTACCAGCGTAGTCAAACTCAGCGGCCTGTCCAATTACGATAGGACCAGAACCAATAACCAAAACCTTCTTTATATCTTTATTTCTAGGCATTGTTCTTTCCTCCCATCATGTTCATAAATCTGTCAAATAAATATCCGCTGTCCAAAGGTCCAGGACAAGCTTCCGGATGAAACTGTACGGTAAAAATATTCTTTCCTGTATAGCTAAGTCCTTCGTTTGTTCCATCATTTACATTTACAAATGCTGGGGTAGCTACCTTAGGATCAAGCTTATCCGTATCTACTACATAGCCATGGTTCTGAGAAGTGATATACACTCTTCCTGTAACTAAATCCTTTACAGGATGGTTTCCTCCACGATGACCATATTTCATTTTATGGGTATCAGCTCCTGTAGCTAAAGCCATAAGCTGATGACCAAGACAAATAGCAAAAATAGGCACTTCACTATCGTACAGCTTTTTAATTTCTGCAATAATATCAGTACATTCTTTTGGATCTCCAGGGCCGTTAGAAAGCATAATTCCGTCTGGCTGATCCCCTAAAATTTCTTCTGCAGAAGTATGTGCAGGATAAACTGTTACCTCACATCCTCTTTCTAACAAACATTTTGTAATGTTTTGTTTTTCACCTAAGTCAAGAACAGCTACCTTTTTTCCTTTTCCAGCATAAGTAACCTTCTTTTCACAGGTAACTTTTGTAACAACATCTCCTGTGTTATATTCTTTTAACTTTGGAAGAATTTCATCTAAGTTATAGTTTTCATTGGTAGTAATCATACCATTCATCGTTCCCTTATCACGTAAAATTTTTGTAAGGGCTCTTGTATCAATTCCGCTGATTCCAGGTACATCCTGTTCTAATAAAAAGTCCTGAATGGTACCTTCACAACGGAAGTTTGAAGGTATTCTGGATAGTTCACGAACAATATATCCATCTACCCATGAACGTGTTGATTCCATATCTGGTGTAATACCATAATTTCCTATTAAAGGATATGTCATGCAAACCGCTTGTCCCGCATATGAAGGGTCTGTTAAAACCTCCAAATATCCGGTCATAGAAGTGTTAAAAACGATTTCGCTTATAACCTCCTTTTGTGCTCCAATGCTCTCGCCTTCGAACACGGTTCCGTCTTCTAAAATTAGAAATGCTTTCATCAAGTAAATCCTTCCTTTTTCCTAAAAATGCTCAAAACTTCGAATATATTACCATACCCACTTACATATATGCAAGTGGGTATTTTTATAATCTTAATTTTACTTAAAGTAATCTACGCCTGATTCAAAGATATGCATATCTTTTTCACCATAAATATTCATAGAAACACTTCTTCCAATACGTTCAGAATGGCACATCTTACCAAGGACTCTACCGTCAGGAGAAGTAATACCTTCTACTGCCATATAAGAACCATTAATATTCCATTCCTCATCCATAGTAGGATCACCATCTTCATCTACATACTGGGTAGCTACCTGTCCGTTTTCAAATAACTTCTTTAACCACTCATCATTAGCAACAAAACGTCCTTCACCATGAGATGCAGGAATTTCGTAAACACCACCAAGAGTAGCCTTCTGAAGCCATGGTGACTTGTTGGAAACTACCTTTGTATGAGCCATTTTAGAAATATGACGACCAATAGTATTGTATGTAAGAGTAGGTGAATCTATAGCCTGTGTATGGATTTCACCATAAGGAACAAGTCCTAACTTAATTAAGGCCTGGAAACCATTACAAATACCAAGTGCTAAACCATCTCTTTCATTCAACAACTTTGTAACAGCTTCTTTCATTTTTTCATTACGGAAAGCAGTAGCAAAGAATTTTGCTGAACCTTCCGGTTCGTCGCCGGCAGAGAATCCGCCAGGGAACATAATCATTTGAGCCTGCTCAATTGATGAGACAAAGGTATCTACTGAGTCACGAATATCTGTAGCATTCTGATTTTTAAATACCTTTACAATTGGTTCAGCTCCTGCAAGTTCAAATACTCTTGCACTATCGTATTCACAGTTAGTACCTGGGAATACAGGAATAAATACCTTAGGACGTGCAACTTTATTCTTGCAAACATAAAGGTTCTTCTCTTCATAAATAGAAGTATTTACCTTTGAATAATCTTCTGTTGATCTTGTAGGGAATACCTTCTCTAAGGTATTCTTCCAACAACTAATCGCACCATCTACAGGAAGAGTTGTATCGCCATAAACAAATTCAGCCTTATCGTTAGAAACACCAATCTTTAATAAGAAATCAGAAAGGCCTGCCTTTGAGAATGCATTCTTAACAACCTCATAAGAATCATCAGAAACTTCAACTACAAAGCTTCCTAAGCAATTTTCAAATAAATCATCTACAGTTACTGCTTTTGAATCAATGGTAACACCAATCTTATTACCAAATGCCATTTTAGAAATTGCCGCACAAATACCATAGGAATCAACAACATAAGCCGAACAAATTGCTTTCTTTTGAATCAATGAATGAATAGTATCAAACATCTTCATAACAAGTGCATAATCTGGTTTATCATAAGAATCCTTTGGAAGTCTCATCCAGGCAAAATCATGACCAGCTTTTTTAATCTCAGGAGTAATGATGTCTCCTTCTTTTGCAACATCAACAGCGAAAGAAACAAGTGTAGGAGGAACATCGATATCATTAAAGGTTCCTGACATAGAATCCTTACCACCAATAGAAGGAAGACCATATTTCATCTGAGCATCATATGCACCAAGAAGAGCTGCAAAAGGCTGACTCCAGCGCTTAGGATCTTCACTCATTCTTCTAAAGTATTCCTGGAAGGAAAAACGAATCTTCTTATAATCACCACCACATGCAACGATACGAGCCATAGACTCTGTTACTGCATAAATAGATCCATGATATGGGCTCCATGATGTAAGATAAGGATCAAATCCGTAACTCATTAATGTAACTGTATCAGAAGTTCCTTTTAACACAGGAAGTTTTGCAACCATCGCCTGAGTTTCTGTTAACTGATATTTTCCACCAAAAGGCATATAAACAGATGAGGCACCAATGGAACCATCAAACATTTCTACTAAACCTTTTTGTGAACATACATTTAAGTTTGCTAAGGTCTTTTCCCAAGCGCTCTTAACATCATTTTTCTTAACAGCTTCTGCTACTTCATCAATAGCATAACGATTGAAATAATTATCTGCTTTCTTAGGAATTTCAACTACAACATTTGTTTCCTGATGAGCACCATTTGTATCTAAGAATGCACGGGATAAATTAACAATTTCCTTTCCTCTCCATGAAAGAACAAGTCTAGGGCTTTCTGTAACAGTAGCAACTTCTACTGCTTCTAAATTTTCTTCCGCAGCATAAGCTAAAAATTGATCAACATCTTTAGGATCAACTACAACTGCCATTCGTTCCTGAGATTCTGAAATAGCAAGTTCAGTTCCATCAAGACCAGCATATTTCTTAGGTACTTTATCCAAATTAATGGTTAGACCATCTGCTAATTCGCCAATAGCAACAGAAACTCCACCAGCACCAAAGTCATTACATTTTTTAATCAAATGACTGACTTCTTCTCTTCTAAACAATCTCTGAAGTTTTCTTTCTGTTGGAGGATTACCCTTCTGTACTTCAGCACCACATACTGCAGTAGACTCTGTATTATGAGCCTTAGATGAACCAGTAGCACCACCAATACCATCACGACCAGTTCTTCCACCAAGTAAAATAATCTTGTCTCCTGGATCAGAAGTTAATCTTTGAACTGCACGACGAGGAGCTGCTGCCATAACGGCACCAATTTCCATACGTTTTGCAACGTAATTTGGATGATAAATTTCTTTTACATATCCTGTTGCCAAACCAATCTGGTTTCCATAAGAAGAATATCCATGAGCAGCCTCACGTACTAATTTCTTTTGAGGAAGTTTTCCTTCCATCGTATCCTTATTTGGAACCGTAGGATCTGCTGCACCTGTAACACGCATAGCCTGATATACATAAGTACGTCCTGACAAAGGATCACGAATAGCACCACCTAAACATGTAGCAGCACCACCAAATGGTTCAATCTCTGTAGGATGGTTATGTGTCTCATTTTTAAAGTTTACAAGCCACTCTTCCATTTCTCCATCGACTTCTACAGGAACTACAATAGAGCAAGCATTAATTTCATCAGATTTTTCCTGATCTTCCAACTTGCCATCTGCTTTTAACTTTTTCATAGCAAGAAGAGCCAAATCCATTAAGCAGACATATTTATCATTTCTATCTTTATATAATACCTTGAAGTTATCTAAGTAATCACCATAGGTTTCTTCCATGATCTTACGGTAATCACCATCTTCAAAATCAACATGAGTAAGTTCTGTCGAAAAAGTTGTATGACGGCAGTGATCAGACCAATAGGTATCTAATACACGAATTTCTGTCATAGAAGGATCTCTATTTTCTTCATTTTTAAAGTAATTTTGAATATGAAGAAAATCCTTAAATGTCATAGCGAGTCCTAAAGAATCATATAGTTTCTTGAACTCTCCTTCCTCCATTGTTCGATAGCCATCTAAGATTTCTACATCACTAGGCTCATCAAATACATCTGTAAGAGTCTGTGGTTTATCCAAACCAATTTCACGTGAATCAACTGGATTAATACAATGTTTTTTGATTACTTCCATTTCATCATCCGAAACATCACCCATAATTACATAGGTAGTTGCACAACGAATCACTGGTTCTTCATCTTCTTTTAAAAGCTTAATACACTGTTCTGCGGAATCAGCTCTTTGATCAAACTGTCCAGGAAGATATTCAACAGAAAATACCTTTCCTTCATAATCAAATTTTTCTTCGTAAACATCATCAACTGGTGGTTCTGAAAATACAGTTTTAATTGCTCTTTCAAAAATATCATCTGAAATATTCTCTACATCATAGCGAACCAAAACACGTACAGCTTCAATTCCTTTTACATCTAACTGATGTTTAATTTCATGACGAAGTGAATTTGCTGCAACTGCAAACTCTTTCTTTTTCTCCACATAAACTCTTCTAACAGTACTCATATGCTTTCCTTTCCTCTTTACAATCTATTGACACACTATATAGTGGCACAATCTCAAAGAATTATACCATATATCTACCTATGAAAAAATGAAAAAATACATTTCATAAAAATATTTTTTTGTGCAACTATTTTTTCTTCCAGAAGGAAGCTACACTTTGTCCTACTGAATCGATTGTTTCTATAGAATAATTATTCCATTCCTTTGGAAACGTTCTTTTATACTCATAATTCATAAATCTTTCATCTAGTAATGCTACCACTCCCACATCATCCTGTGTTCGAATCACTCGACCTGCGGCCTGCATTACTTTGTTCATACCAGGATTTAAATAGGCATATAT
>JAIKXK010000031.1 GCA_024684155.1 Lachnospiraceae bacterium
CGAGAATTTGGCGTTGGTACAATTCTATCAACTCAGTTTTTAAAACACTTTGGAAGCGGTGATGATGATTATGCAAAGTACATTTTGACTTTTAGCCTCCGTTTTAAAAACGAAGTCTACGTCAGAGTTCTTCAAATCAGAAACGTTATGAACAACCCAAGTCAAAATGTACTTTGCATAATCATCATCACCGCTTCCAAAGTGTTTTAAAAACTGAGTTGATAGAATTGTACCAACGCCAAATTCTCGGCCTTCTTTAAGTATTTTTTTCAGTGAAGGGAAGCCTTCACTCATAAAATTATCAGCTTCATCAACTAAAATCATTTTTGTAATCTGTCGATAATTTCCATCCATCTTACTTGAACCCGCAGCCTGCATTTGTGAATAGAACAAATCCAAAGTAATTGCAACTATCAGGCTTTGTATATCCGCATCATATCCTGATAAATCGATGACAACCACTCCCTGTAACAGTTCAAACAACGACTTGGTATTAGAAGGATTGCTTTCAAATATCTCAAACATATGAAGCTTATCAAGTGCAGCTGATAAAGAATCTCCTTTTTTTATTTCTTCATCATTCATATATAGTTGATATACCTGCGCAATTGTCGGAGCTTCATTATCCCACGTGTTTTGATCTGCTGGTCTGATACCACTAGCAAAATATGCATCCATAATACATTGTAATAAAGTATTTTGCTGCTTTGGACCTAAATTATATACTTTAGATAACGTATCTTTAAATGCATTTGCAGTATGCGTCGGCAACAATGGTTTAAATACAGCAGATTTAACCAATGCTAGAGGATTATATGGCAAGTGATAAGGTTTAAGGACTGTTGCGTTAGTCGCCGAAATAAAGTCAGCCTTACTTTCGTTATAATCCCCCTTATAATCAAATATCAATATTCCTAGATCACTACCATCGACATTATGAATCCGTTCGCGATACATTTGAGCTATTAACGACTTCGTAAACTGCGTTTTTCCTGTTCCCATTGTTCCAATAATACCAGTATTTGTATGAAATAACTGCGCAGTATCATTTGGTCTCCAAATAATTTCTTTTCCATTCTGTTCATTGGTACCAAATATCACTTGCATACAATTATCATCAGTAACTTTTTGATTGTTATCAGCTTCGCTTAGATCATCAACAGTCTTTTCATCATGCTTTTCTACCGATTCATTCCCTTGCATCACAGGAGCATCTGTTTTTTCAGATATATTTTCGGATTCATTTTCTAATTTATCGGGCTCATCCAGTACTGTAATCTTTAATTTAGACAAATCACCTGACAAACCTTCAATTTCACATTCATCAAAGAGTAGCAAATCAGCTTCTCTCTTTTCATGAATATCATTATATATATCTGAAACACTCTCCAAGATCAGTCCAAACTCATCATGTTCAGGCATTTCAATAAAATTAATTGCATTATCTTTAAAAGAAGTTCTTCGTTCTACTAAGCCCTTTCTAAATGACAATACCGCGCCCTTTCCAAGTAATTCCTGGACATTCTCGGACATATTATATTCTTCATTCAACATTACTTTTCTAAAAGCATCAAGAATTAAAGACCAATCTTGAGAATCATCAACATGATACACTTGCATCTTCTTTGCGCTGTTAACAATCATTTGCATGAGGAAATTACGATTTACTCTATATAAAATAGTATTCATAATTTCTCCACCCGGATTAAATGCATTATGAAGTCCGTCCGCTGTCGAAGCTGCCTGCTCAAAAGCCTTCTTAATCACCGCCGAATCATTGTTCCCCGTTTTAACCTCAGTTGGATATAGATATATTTTAGGAATTTCACCGCTCTTATCTAATCCTATAAACAATAAATCATCGCTAGTCGGGCCTTTGTCAAAGCCAAGATTTTTAGCCGAAAGAACACCTAGATCTTTTGACAAACCTGCTCCCCCCGAAACTCTCAACATCTCCTCAAGTGAAACCGGAATCCATACAATATCTTTATGTTTAAGAAAAGCCAACATAAACTTAATTGCAGCAACAATACTTATCTTTTCCCTACTGAACGTAGAATCTTTATTACCACGTTTCGACGATACTAACCGCAACAACCAATCACCATTAATTGCATTAAAAAGATTAATAATTGTATGAACGTCGTCTACGTTAGCATCAACACCCTTTTCTTTTAAATACTCCTGTATAACCATAGAGTATTGCTGTGATTTATGAGTTACCGTAATAGCATCATAACCACTACTAGATGTGTATTGATCACTATAATGTATTATCAACAAATCGCTATTTGCCTCTTTTTCTGTAAAGAAATCTAGATCTACTTTAGGATCAACAAAAACAACCCAATTTGAACTATTATATATATAGTCCATCTTTTCTTCGGCTTTCTCATCTATCTGCGTAGAAATGCTCATACCTGAATGATACGGATTTCCCGAAGATTCCACCTGCACAAGAGCATTATATTTAGATGCCAGCTGCGTCAATCCATCTTCTGATGCATACTTAGTGCCGTATCCGGTCCTATATTTATGTCCATATTTGCTCGAAGGAATACCTGAAAGAATTCCATTAAGCGAAATGCCGGTCTCTATTTGTGACATTGTAGCTTGCTCTGATGTTATTTCTGACTCCATTTCATAAAAAGATATATGCGCATACTCATAATTCTTTCCATTATCTTTTAAGAAATAACACGCGACATTTTTAGATATAATCCCCTCAAGCGTATTCATCGAAGTACCTGTTGCCACAAAAAGCTTTTGTTGCGAAAGGAAATCTTTTAACGATGAATACTCTCTAATAACAGAAAAAGCATTTCCATTTACATCATCTGTGTAAATATGTAATTCAAAATTTACAAGTTTATCAACATCAGCATTTTTATTGATTGCATGTATAAAGTATTGCGCAATACCTATAAAAACCTCACTACAGTCACCCATATTAATTAAATTAATACGGATTGTTTTATTATTAATATCATCAAAAATGTACCTAAAATGCGAAATAAATTCCGATATCTTTTCTTCAACCAATTTAGGAACATATCTTCTACTTCCATGGTATTTTTTGTTTTCAACAGGTGCATAATACTTCCATTCCTGTGAAAACAATTGATCTGAAACCTTAAATATGCGCTTGGATCTCTGAATGTATGGAAGAAGATTAACTGAATTAAGTCTATCCATCACGATATCTGACGCAAACTCAATTCCCTTTTCATTTAAAAGCGCCAATTGGTACTTTAAATTCAATGGATGAAACGGGGTAAATAAAATCTCATCCACACTTGCACCTACTGTTATAGTTCCCAAAAGTAGAGCATTTTCTTGTTCTTCGCTTAAATTCTGTCCATCGGTAAGATCCTCAAAAGCGGCATCAAAAGCCCTCAAATACTTTTTTACCGGATCTAATAATGTACTACCTAAATATGCCAATGTAGGAATTGTTTTCGCGTCAGCAAAAGCATCTAGTAACTCTCCATATGCTTGGTTCAATTCATTAGGAAGTTTTAGTGTAGTCTCCTCAATATTAACTACATCTGTTATATAAAATCTCTTTATATGCCCAGCACGTAGTTTCTTAGAAACAATCATTTCCTCAATACGCAGTTCTCTAAGCAGATTAGCCTTTGCAAAGTATTCTTGCGAATCAGAAAAAATAGCATCATTTACGAACTCAAAGCTTCTTTTCTGTGCAAACTTATCTCGTAATATCTTCCGCCCAATAATTTCAACACTCTTTGTTTCATCTGGAAAAAATACAAATGGAACGATAACTCCTGCAAAATTAATAGCAATATTAATCCCACTACCAAAATTAGCCAACTCTTCCTCGGACGAATAAATAAGCAGGCGTTCTCCAATCATACACTGATATATTTCGTTATCATCGAGTTTACATGATACTATTTTTTCCGCATTTGAATTGAACACAGTATTTGAACTTATCCCAGCAAGTTTAATCCTAGAATTCTTTTTATTCCTTTTATAATCAATTGTAAAACTATGTTTTACAGTATCATATATAAACTGAGGCAAAATATCGATTATACATATTTTAAAAACATATGTAATATTGTTCGTTTCATCCTTAATATCTATTCTATGAAAGGAAATATCGTTGCGTTTAAACTCAAACTCTATATCCTTTCCATTCTTCTTATATGTGGTATCATCTGATGATATACCACTATTTGAAATTCGAGAATTACACGAAACATTCATATGAATAGTTTCGAAATGATTCGAATTAAAAATCAATACATTTTTAGTTCTTTTCTTGGCAGTCTGCGAACCTTCATTCCTGATTATTATTTCAGTATCATCAAAAGCTTGTATCGGCACATCCGCATAAAAAGATATATCCTCATTATTTATCTTCAAAGGATTATCCATTTTTGCTTGCTTACGTTCCATCGCTGCTAACAATTCAGCATAGGAAAAAACACGGCTCCAATTTTCTCCCTCTTCTTTATATGCTTTTTCTATTTTTAAAATTATATTATCTTCAAATAGTTTACTTAAATCACCTTCAACATTACCAAACCTGATACTACGATCTACTTTTTCATACAATTCGTTATTCTCTTTGATTTTCTTATCAATCAATGAATTTCCAGATGTTTGATATTCTGATTTACCATCCACAGCAAAAAGTCTAAATGAAGCATAATTGTCTTTCTCAATCTTCCCACTACTCATAATTGACAAAAGATCTTTATACTCATACAAAGATGCCTTATCGCTAAATACATCCGAATCTCTACGACTCAATTCAAAACTAAGAATTCTCTTTTCCGCATTAGTTAATTGAGTGCTCTCATCTACCATGGTCCTAATTTCAGCCATCAAGTTATCTGCATAAAATGGCATTCCTTTTGATGCCATATCTCTAGAACCACTCTTTGCACTATCAATCGGATTAGATGAAATCATTAATAATGGCATTTGTTCATCATTAGCAGCATTTCGTAATGTTGCACACAAAAAGTCATTTGTCATTCCATCGATCTGCGCCGCAATAATAACCTCATCATCAACCAACT
Source organism: Lachnospiraceae bacterium (assembly GCA_024684155.1). Classification (GTDB taxonomy): domain Bacteria; phylum Bacillota; class Clostridia; order Lachnospirales; family Lachnospiraceae; genus JAILEN01. Next base: position 5,055 of record JAIKXK010000031.1, read on the forward strand.
TTAATGTATAGGTTACATAATCAGTCCCATCGCCGCAGTGAAAAACATATTTTCCAATCGCTTCATTTTTTTCTGCAACATTTTTCAATGCTTTTGCAACTTCAGTCACCATTTCTTCATCATCGAGTTTAAGACAAAAGCTTTCACCTCTTAGCAATGAACCTTCGCCCGCTGATGTTTGAAAAAAACTGTATATTTTTTTTGCTATAAAATCATAAAATTCGTTTAACATATTGTGCATCCCCACTGTCGCTCTTCTTATCTATTAGATTCAGTTTTGTAAAGAAATCCTGAAGATACTCTTTTGATGTATTATCTAAATATATTCCTCGTTTTTCGTATTCTTTATATAGATCATTTAGGCGTATTTTTTCTTCATCACGTAAACATATTTTAGTAAGAAATATTACATCTCTTTCTGTAAGGTTTAGAACCAAACCTGATTTTTTCCTATTCTTTACCCATCTATATTTACAAAATTCAGAGAATTTCTCATTGTAAAACTGATCAGCTCTTTTTCTATCTGTTCCCTGAAATTGAGCTTGAACACATTTAAACAAATGCGTAATCGCTTGATCCGTTTTAGAAACCCCTGGTGTATACGGTATGTTATCAAACCCTTTAAAATCACCAACAAATGAACAGTATGTTTGTTCCGCCTTCTTTATCTCTACTGCAATTTCATCATCATTAGTTTGTGACATTTGAACTAATGAAATATAGTCAAGCATCTCATTCGTCGTTGTTTGATTCAATATTTCAAGTGTAATTGCGTGAGCAAACATATGATTAATATTCTCTTGCAGATTTTCCCAACCTTCTATACAACATTTTCGATTTTTGCTTACCTTTTCCCAATCAAGAGCAAAATATAGATTAACCTTTTGGTCCCGGTTTCCAGCGCCAAATTGATCCAGTATAAAACAAGTTTGAGAAACATAATACAAATAGTAGACTGCAAATAAATTAGATAAATCTTCAAGAGAAGTCATTCCTGATTCAAGCATATACTCGAAATCAGCTTTAAATATATCCTGAATTCCTCTTTTTACCACAAAATATGGTTTATATGCCTCAGCTTCAACAACAGTCTTATTCTCTATTGCACTAATGACCATATCTTCTAGAACATTGAATTGATGCTTTTCTTTTGCCTGTTCTATTCTCTCGCAAACCTGATCATCAATTTCCATCACCGAATATATAAAATGAGCTAAATTATCTGCACTTTTATTGTTTGACGATGTCTGATAGGGATATAATCCAAGATTGTCTGCCACAAAGTTTTCTCCCACAAAGAAAAAACTTTGTATCATATCCTTAAAATAGTCCCAATCTTGTTCATCAAGCTCTACTTCTTCTCTCAAGGCTTTACACAAATCATCAAATGTAATAGGTTCTGCAACTTTATTAGCTGCTTCTCTAAAAAATCCACTTACAATATCAGATAATTCGGTTACAATTGGCGCTTGTGATTTTCCAGATGCTTTAAAAGGAAATAACTTAAACTTTCCATCCGGCTTATGTGTCAATCTAATAGAATCCATAGATTTTGAATCATCAGTTTTTGCGTTAAAACTCTCTATAAACGTTTGCTCATCAAATAAATAATCCATCTCTATACCACCCTAAACTTATAGCCAAATTGTCCTGAAGAAATTGTCGTTTTTTTGCCATTCGGCATAACAATCGTTACCTGCTTATTCAGATTACCTGTCTGTAAAACTCTCTCTACAAAACTTATAAAATCAGCATGATTATTTCTATCATCTGCAGTCTGAATATAGCCTTTATTCAATCTATACAATAAGTCATATAACGCATAATCTATATCTAAGTTAATCACATCATCATGACTGCCATCAAAAGAAGCTATAATAGATGGAATAAAACGCTGTAGTTCATTTTCTCCCGCTTGTTCTGGAATCAAATTCAAATTAGGTTCAAACTGTACCGATTCATAAACTGAGAAACCTCCATGCTTATTATCTAAGCAAAGATTTCCATCCTCATCACTTCCACACCACTGTGTAACAGCTTTTTCTATCATCCCATATAGATTCCCTAATTTTTTACCAAACCCCGAATTATAGAAATATAAATCTTTTAAATATCCACTATAGATTTCATCATCTTTGGATTTATTATCTACCGCCTTTTCTCTTACCATAAGGTTGAAAACAGCTGATTTCAATGTCCTATCCAAATTGATTCTATTAACCATTCCTGCTTCACATAAAACTTGCTTATACGGTGAATCTAAAAATGAATCTATGATCTCATTCGTAACATCCGCACTAACATAGTAAGAAATAGCCTCTTCATCTGCAGCTTCACTTCTAGCTAATAATGGATCATATAAACTTAACGTATTCATTAATGTAGTAACGTCCATTGAATCAAACAGCAACGATGGGGTAATTTGTCTCATAAATTCACGCAAATACGATGTCTCATCAGACTGTAAGGATTGAAATTTTGTATAACTAAAATCTTGCGCTACAACAATATTATAGATAAAGTTTAATATTTCACGAGTCGTAAGAATTGTTTTATCTTTGATAATTGTTTCTACCAATAGATTTGCAATATATTTTCTTCTACTCTCTGAGCACAAAAACTCATAATTCATCTTCACTGGGCACTTTTTAGATAATGGACATTCAGCACATGTTTCACTATATGCCATATAAAAAATATTATCTGGGTTATACGAAAAGACTTTCGAAAAAATATCTTCAATATATCCTGCATGTACACCGTTTTCTGTCAAACTATACATGTGGTAATCAGAAAAGCTCACATGCTGAAAATGACTCTTTTCATCATAATCATTCATGTTCACTTGTGTTGTTAATATATTAGTCTCATCTACATATTTGCGAAGCAATGAGTATTCCGCACGATAATCTGATTCTACGAAATTACTCAAAACGCCAAGATTGATTGCCAATATAACGTTCTGTCCTGGTTTTTCTAAATTATCATCTTTAAATGCGTTTAGTAATTCATTAAGAGTTTCAATCGCTGTTTTTGAAGGCGCGCTACTTTCAGTAGCATCATTAAAAATCTTATAATCCTTTATCAAATGTTCTTCATCGGCATTTTTTAAATATGATAGCAAATGCGATTTTCCATCCCCCGCACTTCCGCATAATAAGACCAACGTCTTTTTGCCAGAATCATTAACAGATCGCAATATATTCTTCAAGTCAGATTCTGCCGCACGAACAACATGCATATAATCTTTAAATGAATCGAACTTTTCTGTATTGTCTATAGAATCACTTGATGACTTTTTTAATCTATTAAAAGCTTTTGATAATTTGCAATTATCCATTTCAACCCTCACTCTGAAATCTTGTTTATTGTTACCACATCCTGAATTGTACAGTCTAACTTTTCACATATTCGTAAAACAATAGAAAGAGAAACAGGCTCATTTCTATTCATTTTTGACAATGTGCTCGTACTTATTCCAGTCATTTTGCAAAGCTCACCTTTTTTAACGCCTTTATCAATAAGTGTTTTCCATAGGTTATTATAATTTAAGAACATATAAAACCTCCTAATTGCGCTATTTTACTGAATTGTACTTAAATTATATTATAAAACTATACGTTTTTAGGGGCAATGCTATTTTTCGATTTTGCGTGACTTTTCGGTCGTTTTTAAAGGATATTTTTAATATTAAAATACAGATGTTTTATTTCAATTCAGCGATTCAGCGATTCAGCGATTCAGCGATTTCAAACCGACACTATACCGACATTCAAACCGACAATTTTCAGAAAATAACAAACCCGCCCAGGAACGTCAATCACCAGAGCAATCTTCTCTGTCATTGACATTCCCGGACGGGTTCGTTTTATGTTAGTCAAGGCCACTTAAGGATAAGTGTCCTTAATCCAATATTCATTTTTTGTCGACCTAGGGGATTCTATAGCTACTAAA
>JAIKXK010000073.1 GCA_024684155.1 Lachnospiraceae bacterium
CATAAGATATTCCATTAAACGAAACTCTTTTTCCGGAAGTCGAATCTCTTTCCCGGTTTTTGTACAGCTAAGTAATAATTTCTTGGAATCCAGACGTAAGTCTCCAACACATAAAATGCCATCCTCCACTGCTGCCTTTGATCCTCTTCGAACTAAAGCTCTGACTCTTGCTAACAGTTCTTCTATTTGAAAAGGTTTCGTTAAATAGTCATCCGCTCCACTATCCAATCCATATACCTTATCAGAGATATCGCTTTTTGCCGTTAGCATTAAAACCGGTGTTTTTATTCCAGCTTTTCTTCCATTTTTTAGAATATCAAATCCATTTTTATGAGGAAGCATGACATCTAAAATCGCCACATCATACACGCCTGTTAAAAAGGCGTCTTCTCCTCCGTCTCCTTCATATTCCACGTCAGTCTCATAGCCCTCTCGTCGCAGAAGTTCCGATGTAGCATTGGCCATTCTTTCCTCATCTTCAACAAGTAAAACCTTCATGTTATCCCCTTCCTTCTATTAGTTTCATATTATCATATATTACATAAATTTATTGAAATAAGATTGAATCTATTTTTAAGTTTTCTTAAATCTTTGTTCAAGTTTTCTTCAAGGTTGGTAGCATACACTTCAATCAAAATCAAAACCAAGGAGGTTATTATATGAAAAGACGCTTAATTGCAGTTTTGACAGCCAGTGCCCTCTGCTTTTCTTTAGCAGCTTGTGGTTCTACAGATTCTTCCAGTTCCGATTCATCGGAAACTGAATCCACTGCCGAAACATCAGAAGAAGCAGCCTATATCGAAGAAACTCTAAACCTTGCAAACAATGAAAGTCAGGAATGGACTTACAGTTCAGATTCCGATTCCTGGACACTTTCCATTGTATCTGCGGTATGTTATCCGGAGATTGAAGATGAGCAGGGTGTATCCGTTTGTGTACCTGGTGCCTATGTAAAAGGTATTGATACTGACGGAGACGGAAATGCAGATGTAACAAGTGATGATGCATCAGAAGCCGTAACCGGTTCTTTAGTTATCGACTATGATGCAGAAATTACAAGTTCAAACGGACAAACCTATACTGCAGCTACTGCACCAGTAATTGTAAATACCGGTGCTGCTGGATATAGTTCATCTACAAATACAACTGCAGCTTCTACCTACGCTTCTGAAGGTTACATTAATATGTCCTGTGGAAACAGAGGAAAACAGGATACTGCAACAGACGATGATGGAAATGAGTATTACACCGGTGATGCTCCTTGCTGTCTTGTAGATCAAAAGAACGCAATCCGTTATGTAAAATACAACATCTTACTTGGAAATCTTCCTGGTAATGTTGACTACTTTGTATCTACTGGTGGATCCGGTGGTGGTGCTCACGCTACTATGGTAGCTGCTACATCAAACAACTCTACCTTCTATGACTATGAAATCGAATGTGGTGCTGTCGGCGTATACGAAACCAGTGACGGTAGCTACTCTACCTCAGTAACCATTGATGGAACTACCTATGAAATTTCCGATGGTGTATGGGGATGCGTTGCATACTCCGCTATTACTTCTTTATATGAAGCAGATATGGCTATGGCCTTTGAGTACTACATGGATACTGATTACGACTTTGGTAGCGACTTTAAGACTCAGATGGCAAAATACCTTTCTGAAGAATATATGACCTATATCAACGAACAGCAGTTATCTGTAAATGAAGCAGATGTAGAACTTGATATTAATGGTGATGGTGATATGGATGATACCATTGAACTTTCCATTGAATATGACGAAGAAAAATATGCTGATACCAATGGCTATGGTGGAACCTATCTTGACTACTACTTAGCTGAGTTTGTTTCAAACCTTCAGTGGTACTTAGACAACTTAGACTATGCAGAAGGTTGGACCTGGTTTAACGAAGACGGTTCTGCTATGAGCGATGAAGAAGTTGCTGCCATGACCAGTGCAGACAAAGCCACAGCCTTTATTGAAGGCAGATATGCCGAAAGTTCCTCTGGAGAAGGTGGCATGGAAGGCGGTCCTGGCGGAGACATGGGCGGTGAAGCTCCTAGTGGTGACGTGGGTGAAATGCCAAGTGGCGAAGCTCCTAGTGGCGACATGAGTGAAATGTCTGGAGAAGCTCCTTCTGATGCAGGAACTGAAGCGACAGATTCCCCGCTGATCGTAAACGGTATTCTGACAGGGTACATGAACAACAGGGAAAGTG
>JAIKXK010000077.1 GCA_024684155.1 Lachnospiraceae bacterium
AATTGCAGGAGATATTGCATCAGCAAAAACTGATAAAGAAGAAGCACAGCTGCTAAAAGAAAAGTACGAGGAGAAGCTGAAAGAAGTGGACAAAGAAGCAGACGCTATTTTGGCAGAAGCTCGAAAGAAAGCACTTCAAAATGAAACCAATATTATTAACGAAGCGAAAGAAGAAGCGGCTCGTATCATTAAAAATGCTGAAGAACAGGCAGTACTTGAACAAAAACGTGTTGCTGATGATGTAAAACAGCAGATGATCGCCGTTGCAGCCCTTATGGCTCAGAAGGTTGTTGCTCAAAATATCGACACAACCTTACAGGATTCTTTGGTTGAGGAAACTTTGAAAGAAATGGGTGGTTCAACATGGCAAAGCTAGTAGAAAACGTCTACGGTGATGCACTGTTTGAACTTTCTAAAGAAGAAAACAAAGTTGATGAGATTTATGACGAAGTGGTGGGATTGATTCAGATTTTAGAAGAAAATCCTAATATGGTAGCCATGATGACACATCCTCATATTTCAAAGGACGAAAAGCTTCAAACAGTGGAGACCGTTTTCAAAGGAAAGATTTCAGACGAAATTATTGGACTTATGCGAATGGTCATAGAAAAAGACCACTTTGGACAAATGAAAGATATCTTTGAATATTTTGTTTCTTCAGTGAAAGATTATAAAAACATTGGAGTGGCATATGTAACCACACCATTGGAATTATCTTCAGAAAAGAAGAATGAAGTAGAAAAGAGATTATTAGAAACTACAGATTTTGTATCCTTTGAGATGCACTATGAAATCGATAAAGATTTGATTGGTGGCATGGTCATTCGAATTGGAGATCGCGTAGTAGATTCTAGTATCCGAACAAAGATTTATAATTTGTCTCGCGAATTATCAAAAGTACAGCTTACAGAATCTGTAAGCGAGTAAAAGAGAGGTGAAAGCGCTCCATGAATTTAAAACCGGAAGAAATTAGCTCGGTAATCCAGAGCCAAATGAAACGATATGCCTCTGACCTTGAAGTTTCCGAAGTGGGAACTGTAATTCAGGTAGCAGATGGTATTGCCCGTATTCATGGTCTTGAAAACGCCATGCAGGGTGAGCTTCTGGAATTTCCAGGAGAAGTATATGGAATGGTGCAGAACTTGGAAGAAGACAATGTTGGTGCCGTTCTTTTAGGAAGCCAAAAGAACATTAACGAAGGAGATACTGTTAAGACTACTGGTCGTGTAGTTGAGGTTCCTGTTGGTGATGCTCTTTTAGGCCGTGTTGTAAATGCACTTGGACTTCCTATCGATGGAAAAGGACCTATCGAAACCGATAAGTTCCGTCAGATCGAAAGAGTTGCAAGTGGTGTAATCGCAAGAAAGTCAGTAGATACACCTTTACAGACAGGTATTAAGGCTATTGACTCCATGATTCCTATTGGACGTGGACAGCGTGAGCTTATTATCGGTGATAAGCAGACAGGTAAGACTGCTATTGCCATTGATACAATTATTAACCAGAAGGGCCAGGGCGTAAAATGTATTTACGTAGCCATCGGACAGAAGGCTTCAACTGTAGCTGCTTTGGTTAAGACATTAGAAGAATTTGGGGCTATGAGTTATACAACCGTAGTCGCTTCCACAGCCAGTGAATTGGCTCCTTTACAGTACATCGCTCCTTATGCCGGATGTGCTATGGGTGAAGAGTGGATGGAGAATGGAGAGGATGTGCTTATTATCTATGATGATTTAAGTAAGCATGCTACGGCATACCGTACACTTTCCTTACTTCTTCGTCGTCCACCAGGACGTGAAGCATACCCAGGTGATGTATTCTACTTACATTCAAGATTGTTAGAGCGTGCAGCTCGTTTGTCTGATGAGTTAGGTGGAGGTTCTTTAACAGCACTTCCTATTATTGAGACTCAGGCAGGTGATGTATCTGCATATATTCCGACCAACGTAATTTCTATTACAGATGGTCAGATTTACTTAGAGACAGATGCTTTTAACGCAGGTCAGCGACCAGCTATTAACGCAGGTCTTTCTGTATCCCGTGTAGGTGGTTCTGCACAGATTAAGGCTATGAAAAAGATTGCCGCTCCAATTCGTACAGAGTTGGCTCAGTATCGAGAGTTAGCAGCCTTTGCTCAGTTCGGTTCCGAACTTGATAAAGATACTGCTGAAACATTGGCTCAAGGTGAAAGAGTACAGGAAATCTTAAAACAGCCACAGTACAAGCCAATGCCAGTAGAAGATCAGATTATGATTATCTATGCAGCTACTCAGAAGTACTTATTAGATATTCCTACTGACAAGGTATTGGAATTTGAATCTGCCCTTTTTGAGCATGTTAAGACGAAATATCCTGAAATTCCTGAATCTATTCGTGAGAAGAAGGTATTAGAAGAGGATATGGAAAAATTATTAATCCAGGCGATTAATGAAGTAAAGCAACCATTTGTTGTTGCAGAATAAAAAGCATGTTTAAGAAAGGTGGTGAAAGCACATGGCCTCAATGAGAGATATTAAGCGTCGTAGAACCAGTATCTCAAGTACTCAGCAGATTACAAAGGCAATGAAGCTTGTTTCCACCGTTAAGTTACAAAAGGCAAAGGCACACGCTGAAAGCACAACACCATATTTTAACTATATGTATAATACGGTGTGCTCGATGCTTGCAAAAACCAAAAACATCAACCATCCTTACTTACAAACCAGAGAGGTTGGGAAAAAGGGCGTTATCGTCATTACTTCTAACCGTGGTTTAGCAGGTGGTTATAACTCAAATATTGTAAAAATGATCCGTGATGATGAAGTTATTACGGAGGATAACAGCCAGCTATACTGTATCGGAAGAAAAGGTATGGAAGGTTTAACCCATAGAGGGTATGAAGTTGCAATGGATGAGTCCGATGTAATGGAAGCGCCTACCTATGACGACGCAAGTCGTATTTGCAAACAGTTATTAGATGCGTATGCAGCAGGTGAGATTTCTGAAATTTATCTTGCATATACACATTTTAAGAACACGGTGGTTCATGAGCCTAAGCTTTTGAAATTGTTACCTGTGGAAGTATCAGAAGAAGATATTGCTTCATCAGAGGATAGCAAAGTTTTAATGAATTTTGAACCAAATCCAGAAGAAGCCATCGGAATGATCATTCCCAAATATGTAACAAGCTTGGTTTACGGAGCATTAATCGAGGCAGTTGCCAGTGAAAATGGTGCCAGAATGCAAGCTATGGATTCTGCAACCAGCAACGCAGAAGAGATGATTGATAACCTGACCTTATCGTACAACCGTGCACGTCAGGGATCTATTACTCAAGAACTTACAGAAATTATTGCGGGTGCTGAGGCAATTTCTTAGTACTCAAGGTAAATGAGATTCCCATGAAAATGGGAAATAAAGTAAATGAAAAGGAGTGATTCAAAGAAATGGCAAATTCAAATACAGGAAAAATCACTCAGATTATTAGTGCGGTTATTGACGTTAAGTTTGCTGAAGGCGAACTTCCTGAAATCAATGACGCTATCGAAATTACTCGTGAAGATAAATCAAAATTAGTAGTTGAGGTTGCACAGCATCTGGGAGATGATACCGTTCGTTGTATCGCCTTAGGACCTACCGACGGCTTGGTTCGTGGTATGGATGCCATCGCTACAGGAGCACCAATTTCGGTACCTGTTGGTGAGGAAACTTTAGGACGAATTTTCAACGTATTAGGTGAACCAATTGATAATGGTGAAGCACCAAAAACTGATGAGCGTATGCCGATTCATAGACCGGCTCCAACCTTTGAAGAGCAGGCTACTTCATCAGAAATGTTAGAAACAGGAATCAAGGTCGTTGATCTTCTTTGCCCTTACCAAAGAGGTGGAAAGATTGGTTTGTTCGGTGGTGCCGGTGTAGGTAAAACCGTATTAATTCAGGAATTGATTCATAATATTGCTACAGAGCACGGTGGATATTCCGTATTTACCGGTGTAGGTGAGCGTACACGTGAAGGAAATGACCTTTATTATGAAATGAAGGAATCCGGCGTTATTGATAAAACCTGCATGGTGTTCGGACAGATGAACGAACCACCTGGAGCTCGTATGAGAGTAGGTTTAACAGGACTTACTATGGCAGAGTATTTCCGTGATAAAGGTGGAAAGGACGTGTTATTATTCATTGATAATATCTTCCGTTTTACTCAGGCAGGTTCTGAGGTATCCGCTTTATTAGGACGTATGCCATCCGCTGTAGGTTATCAGCCTACACTTGCTACAGAGATGGGTGCTTTACAGGAACGTATTACATCTACAAAGAATGGTTCTATTACATCCGTTCAGGCTGTATACGTACCTGCCGATGACTTAACTGACCCGGCTCCAGCTACAACATTCGCTCACTTAGATGCTACTACAGTATTAGAGCGTTCTATTGCAGAGCTTGGTATTTACCCAGCTGTAGATCCACTTGGATCAACATCTCGTATTCTTGATCCTCGTATTGTAGGACAGGAACACTTTGAGGTAGCTCGTGGTGTACAGGAAATCTTACAGAAATACAAGGAATTACAGGATATTATCGCCATCCTCGGTATGGACGAACTTTCCGAAGAGGATAAACTTGTTGTATCTCGTGCACGTAAGGTTCAAAGATTTTTATCTCAGCCTTTCTTCGTAGCAACACAGTTTACCGGTTTAGATGGAAAGTATGTACCAATTGCAGAAACCATTCGTGGATTTAAGGAGATTTTGGAAGGACGTATGGATGACGTTCCGGAAGGTTACTTCTTAAATGCTGGTACTATTGATGAAGTTCGCGCTAAGATGAACTAAGGAGGTAGCAAGGTGGCAGAGGCAGATAACAAATTTGTGGTGGAGATTATTACACCGGACCGTGTATTTTACAAGGGCGATGCATCAATGATCGAATTTACCACAACAGAAGGTGAAATCGGTGTTTATAAGAACCATGTGCCTACTACCGTTGTTTTGGCTCCCGGAATTGTAACCATTCATGAAGGCGAGGGCAACAAAAAGGCAGCAGTTCATGCTGGTTTTGCAGAGATTTTAAATGATAAGGTCACACTTCTAGCAGAAGTTGCTGAATGGCCGGATGAGATTGATGTGGAACGTGCAAAAGCTGCAGAAGCACGAGCAACTGAGCGTATTCAGGCTAAGGCAGATGACTTAGATTTGGTACGAGCAGAATTAGCGTTAAAGCGTGCTTTGGTTCGACAGGACATTGTAGGTTAAACTATAGAAAAGTAGTCTGATGATAGTCAGGCTACTTTTTTTGTGTATAAGTGTCATTTGTGGTAAGATAAAGGCACTTTTTGATTACATAGGAGAATTATATGTCAAACCTTATGAAGGGTGTTGATCGAAGAAGAGCACTACTTGCTGCAACCATGGCGGTTTTAGTGTCGATAGGAATGAGTTTTTCCCT
>JAIKXK010000092.1 GCA_024684155.1 Lachnospiraceae bacterium
TAAAGGGTATGATCCGTTTAAAACAGGACGAGGTATTAAAACTTTATGTTGAACCACATTTCCAGGGAGAGAATATTGGTAGTACATTATTGAATTTTGCTGTTTCTGATAAAGGCGCAAATTGGCTCTGGGTTCTGGGACAGAACGAGCGAGGCATAGAGTTTTATAAGAAAGTATTTCCCTTTTGGGAATTTTAAATAATTGCATTTAGAGGGATGGTGAAGACAAAAGAACCGTCCCTAGAAAGAAGGAACGTTATGAAAGCAACAAAAACAAGACTGGATAATCTCAGACAGATTATGAAAAAGAACAAGGTGGATATGTATCTTATTCCTATGTCTGATTTTCATTCTTCTGAATACGTAGGAGATTATTTTAAAGAAATTGAGTATCTTACAGGTTTTACAGGAACCAATGCTACGGTTGTAGTAACAGAGAAAACTTCTGGCCTATGGACAGATGGCAGATATTTTATTCAGGCAAAAAGAGAATTAAAAGGTAGTGGCACAACACTATTTGAAATGGGAGAAGAAGGAGTCCCTACGGTAGAAGAATTTATTCGCAAGAATTTAAAGAAGGGACAGACGCTTGGATATGATGGCAGGGTCTTTTCTTTAAAACAACACAGAAGTTATGAAACTATTGCAAAGGCAAATGAGGCTAAGGTTTCTGTGAAGAAGAATTTATTAGACCAGATTTGGGGAAGTAGACCAGCGCTTCCTAAGACAAAACTTTGGGAGTTAAAGAAAAAATATGCTGGAGTTACCTGCGAAGAAAAAATCTCTGCTTTAAGAGAAGAAATGAAAAAGCAGGGTGCAAAGGCACATTTGTTAACATCTCTTTATGATATTGCCTGGGTTTTAAATCTACGTGCAGATGATATTGCATCTGTTCCAGTATTTATGTCTTATTTTTATCTAAAAGAAAAGAGTGCGGTGCTCTATGTTTCTTTAGAAGCAATCGATGATACTATAAAAGCTTACTTAGATAAAAACCAAATAGAAGTGCGGGAATATGATGATATCTATAAGGATTTGAAAAATGAAAGCGTGGTAAGCGTGTTAATAGATCCAGATATTGTAAATGTGGCTTTGGTAAAGAGTTTCCCTAAAAAAACCGTATTTATAGAAGCTCCAAACCCAACAGAGCTTTCTCGTTCTACTAAAAATAAAATCGAGATTAAAAATACTAAAGAAGCCCATATCAAAGATGGTGTCGCAGTAACAAAGTTTATTTACTGGTTAAAGCAGCATATTGGAAAAGAGGAAATTACAGAAATGTATGCCTCTGATGTGCTTTTAAATTTCCGTAAGGAACAGGAGCATTTCTTAGATGTTTCCTTTGATACCATTGCAGCTTATGGACCAAATGCAGCTATGATGCATTATACCGCCACAAAGGACAATAATGCCGTGTTAAAGCCAAAGAGCTTTTTACTTGTAGATTCAGGCGGACATTATTTAGAGGGTACCACAGATATTACAAGAACCATTGCTCTTGGAAAGCTTACAAAAGAAGAAAAGCATGCCTTTACCTTAGTAGTTCGATCTAATATGAGATTACAGGACGCTCACTTCCCAGTAGGATGTATTGGAGCAAATTTAGATATTTTAGCCCGAGGACCAGTTTGGGACGAGGGATTAGATTATCGTTGTGGTACAGGCCATGGTGTTGGACACATTTTAAATGTTCATGAAGGTCCTCAATCCTTTCGATGGAGAGTTCCTGATAAGGGAAAAGTATGGGAACTTCGTCCCGGTATGATTACTACAGATGAACCTGGATTATATGTAGAAGACGGCTATGGAATCCGTATTGAAAACGAGCTGTTATGCGTTTTGGATCAAAAGACAGAATATGGGCAGTTTTTAAAATTTGAACAGTTAACTTATGCACCAATTGAAAGGGATGCCATTAATCCAGATGAATTAACTCATTTAGAGAGAAAAGCATTAAACGATTATCATGCTGCTGTATATGAAAAGATTTCTCCTTACTTAACAAAGGAAGAAGCACAGTGGTTAAAGGAAGTTACTCAACCAATCTAATTATAAAATAAGGATTTAATTTTATGTACGAGAATAAGAAATTACTTTTAATAGACGGACACAGTATTTTGAATAGAGCTTTTTATGGTGTTCCGGATTTAACCAATGGGGCGGGGGTTCATACCAATGCAGTGTATGGATTTTTAAATATCATGTTTAAGTTGATGGAAACAGAAAATCCAGATTATTTAATGGTGGCTTTTGATCGCTCTGAACCAACCTTTCGCCATAAGAAATTCTCGGACTATAAAGGTACCAGAAAGCCTATGCTTCCAGAGTTAAAACAGCAGGTTCCAATGATTCAACAATTATTATCTGCAATGACCATTCCTGTCCTTTCGAAAGCAGGATGGGAAGCAGATGATATTTTGGGCACCATTGCCTTTAAAGCGCAAAATGATGGAATGAAGGTGACCATTGTATCTGGAGATCGTGATTTACTACAGCTTTGTACCGATAATATTAAAATTGCACTTCCTAGAACGAAAAAGACAGGGACGGAAGTGGAGCATTATTTTGCGAAGGATTTTATAGAAAAGACAGGAGTAACTCCAACAGAGTTTATAGATGTAAAAGCTCTTATGGGAGATTCTTCGGATAATATTCCAGGTGTTCCAGGCATTGGCGAAAAGACAGCCTATGCTTTAATACAAAAATACCATAATATTGATGCAGTACATGAGGATGCAGAAAATGTAAAACCTCCAAGAGCATCAAAAAATATTGTGGAGTTTTGGGAACAGGCAAAAGAAAGCAAGTGGCTGGCAACAATCTCTCTAGAGGCAGATATTGAATTTAATTTTAACAACGCTACTCTGGATGATATTTATACGGAAGAGGCCTATCTGCTTTGCAAGGAGTGGGAGCTTAAAAATATATTAAGCCGCTTTGATGCAAAGGGACCAAATAATGAGGATGTAGAAAAGAATTTTCATATAGTATCTTCTGGAAGTGAAGTATCTAATGTGTTTGAAACTCTTTTAAATGATCAGGTTGGTTGCAGTGTATCCTTTGATGAGAAAGATAATGTACTTGGATTTTCATTTAGTAATGGAGATAATTCCTATTTCTTCACCAAAGAAGCTATGGAGGAGTGCCTTATTCAGGTAGAATTTCAAAAGGTAAATCACAGGAACTTTAAACTCTATATCACAGATATTAAATCCACATTTACCAAACTGAACTATACAAAATCTCCATTGGGAAAAGAGCTATTAGACTTTTTCCTGACCCATAGGAAGATTTGTGGAGTGGATGGTTTTTACGATAGTGCTCTTGCAGCTTATTTGATAAATCCATTAATATCTTCCTATCCAACAGAGGCTCTTGCAAAAGAATATATGGGAATTTTGATTCCGACCTTTACTGATAAGTTTGGAAAAGAAAAAGCATCTGCAGTATATGTTTCTTCCAGAGAGGAATTAGGAAAACTGTTTTGCTATGATTCCTATGTCGCCTGCAAATCATCTGATAAATTAAATGAAAATTTAACAGAAATGGAAATGATGGATTTATTCCTTCAATTAGAAATGCCATTATTATTTACCTTATATGATATGGAACGAGAAGGTATTATTTGCAATCGAAGTGAATTAGAGGATTATGGCAAAACTCTAAAAGAAGGAATTGATAAGTTAGAGGCATCTATTTATGAAGCCTGTGGAGAAGAGTTTAATATTAATTCTCCCAAACAGCTTGGTGTAATTCTATTTGAAAAATTAGGCTTTGAAGGTGGAAAGAAAACAAAAACCGGATATTCAACAGCTGCAGATGTATTAGAAAAATTAGCACCTAAGTATCCTGTGATTCATGATATTTTAGAATATCGTACTCTTTCTAAATTAAAATCCACCTATGCAGATGGATTGGATAAGTGCATTGAAGATGACGGAAGAATACATACTACTTTCCAACAAATGGTAACTGCTACGGGAAGACTTTCCAGTACTGAACCAAATCTTCAAAATATCCCTATGAGATTAGAACTAGGGAAGATGATTCGAAAGGTCTTTTATCCAAAAGAAGGATTTGTGTTTGTGGATGCCGATTATTCACAAATAGAACTTCGGGTATTGGCCCATATGTCTGGAGATGAAAACTTAATTCAGGCCTATAAAGAAAACAAGGATATTCATAGAGCGACTGCATCATTGGTATTCCATACTCCTTTTGAAGAGGTGACAGAGTTACAAAGAAGTAATGCAAAAGCGGTTAACTTTGGTATTGTGTATGGTATTTCTTCCTTTGGCTTAGGTCAGGATTTGAATATCTCCAGAAAAGATGCGCAAAAATATATTGACGATTACTATAGGGCTTATCCAAAGCTAAAAATCTTTTTAGATAAATTGGTTGCGGAGGCTAAGGATATAGGATATTGTAAAACTATAAAGAATCGTCGCAGACCGGTACCAGAAATATCATCTGGTAACTTTATGCAAAGAGGTTTTGGAGAGCGAATTGCAATGAATTCTCCAATTCAAGGTAGTGCGGCAGATATTATTAAAATTGCTATGCTTCGAGTACATGATCGTCTGCTTGAAGAAAATTTAGAGTCACGGTTGATTTTGCAGGTACATGATGAATTGTTAATTGAAGCAAAGATGGATGAACTAGAGAAGGTTCATCAGATTCTTGAGGAAGAGATGCATGGAGCAATGGATCTTTTAGTTCCGCTTGAAATTGATATGCATGATGGAAACACCTGGTACGACGCGAAATAAATTCGGGAGGTTTCTAATGAAAAGAACGGGGAGAACAAGAGATGTATTTCAAAGTTTACGAAACTATGATTGGGAGGAAAACTTTGAATTAAACAAAGAGTCTGTGTATTACGAAAATACAGGACTTGCGTTAAATGGCAGCTTTATTATGGGTGTGGTATTAATTATTAGTGCTGTTCTTAATTTTGTGTTAGATACAGATTTAATTATAAAATATTACGCAGCAGCCATACCATATTTGGTTCTTATTTTTGGTGTAAGCTATTATTATATGGAGTATAAGCCAGTAAGGTTTATAGGGAAATATATTGCCTATATCTTTTCCTTTTTTGCATTGGTCTTTAGTATTACGGTACATATAAATATAGATAGTATTGGTGGACAGAATTATTATCCGTTATTTATATACGTTATTCTATTTCCGGTACTTATTATAGATAAACCCATACCAAAACTTATTTTTTCTATTGTGGTAACAACTTCTTGTGTGTCTTATATTGTAATGACATGTGGGAAACTGAGTCATTGGTCCATTATTTTAATTTCAGATATTATTATTGCAGCAGTAACAGCCTATTTCTTTGGCTGTTATACCACATGGCAAAAGCTGATGGCTTTCACAAGAGTTCGTCAGGAGGATTATATTTCGAGACATGATGCGGCTACCGGACTTCGTAATCGTAGAAACTTTTTCCTGGATTTTGCGCGTTATGAAAATGAAGGCGGTGTCAGTGGTGTTATTGTTATTGATATTAATGATTTTAAACATATCAATGATACCTATGGTCACTTAGTTGGTGATGACGCTATTTTACATGTTGCGAACATACTAAAAGAGGCTGGTGAAGAACATTTAGTTCATTTCTATCGCTATGGTGGAGATGAGTTTGTAGGGATTATTTCAAAAAACTGTACCTGTACAGTTCTTGATATAGCAGAAAGAGTCCAAAAGACAGTGGATAATACGCCGTTATGCATTATTGGAAGTGGAGAACTAAAACTTTCTATTAGTGTAGGTGGTGCGATTAATCATAACAATGAGGATGTAGAAGCTCTTTTAAAACGTGCGGATGAAAATATGTATCAGGATAAGATGCGAATTAAGGCGGAAAGAGCAAAAAAAGAAGAATATAAATAAAGGTAAGCCTAAGGGATAAAGGTTTTTATAGGTTTTCTCCCTTAGGCTATTTTTATGCTCAAATTTGCATAAATAATAATCGAAAATATGTAGGTGATAATATGGGGGAATGATATAATTAATTTAGTCTTTTAATTAATAAGGAGGGGTATTAAATTGAAGGAGAAGGAAAAGAAAGAATTAGAACGATTAAATAAACAGGCGGCCTTTCATGTTACCGCAGGATATTTAGGCTTTGCCATGGTGGTGTTAACCATTATTTATGTGGTAGATGAGATTACATCTAATATGAATGCTGCAATGCAGCCCTATATTTTATTTGAATTATTTAACATTACATCCCGTGATGTAAATTCCTTAGAGTACAAAAATGCTATTAATGTGGTAGCACCTCTACAGGTAGCATCTACATTTTTACTTGTTGTGACACCATTTTATAAGGCGCTTTCTGATAAGTATGGACGTCGTATTTTTCTTATGATTAATACCGTAGGAATGGGACTTGGCATGTGCGTAGTAATGACTGCACCCAATGTTCCTGTGTATATTATTGGTATGCTTTGCATGCTCTTTTTTACACCAAACGATATGCAGGTGTTATATATTATGGAAACAGCACCAAAGGAAAAAAGAGCAACCTATAGCTTTATTGCAAAGGGAATTGCTTTAATTAGCGTTTCTTTGATTGGGGTATTTTCTAAAATGTTTTTAGATGATGGTAATCCATCCAGCTGGAGAAGTGTGTATTTGATTCCAGTAATTGTTGCTTTGGTTGTAGGTGTAATTTCATATTTCCTTTTAAAGGAAACACCAGTCTTTGTGGAACAAAGAAGAAAATTCCTTACCATGACAGAGGAAGAAAAGAAGGCAAAGGAAGAAGAAAACAAAGAAAGCTCCACATCAGAAGAAGGTGGTGTGTTTAAAGCCATTAAGTTTATTTTTACCAATAAACAGCTTCGCTGGCTGTTTGTTGCAGGATTTATTTTCTTTGCAACTACCTTTTATACCTCATACTATGCTACAGTTTTAGAAGGATCTATGTCTACAACGGATGTATCTGCTGTGCTTGTCATCTATCCTTTGTTTAATGGAATTTTAACCATCTTAAGTGGATTCTTTTCTGATAAATTAGGAAGAAAAAGAGTGTGCTTGTTGCTTGGTTCTGTAGCATTAATTGGATTACTGGTCTTTGTATTAGCCTGCCGTTTAGGCTGGGGTTCATTTGTGGCAGGATGTGCCTATGGATGTTCCATTGGTGGATTGTGGTCCATGTCGGATACCTTGATTTTAACCATGCCAGCAGAGTCATCTCCATCAGGTATGCGATCATCTGTTATGGGAGTTATGTCTGTTTTAATCGGAGCAGGAAGCTTTATTGGTCAAATTATTTTCATTGTTTGTCAAAACTTTGTATCTATGGATGTACTATTTTTAATTATTTGTGTACCATTTATGGCCTTATCTCTTCTCATTCTTATGACAAAGGTAAAAGAAACAAGAGATGTGGACCTAGAGAAAGTTACTGCTGATACATTTAACTAAAAAATAAAAACAGGATTTTAAAGGGAATTGTGATTTGCTTTTGGCCAGTTGCAATTCCCTTCTTTTTTTAGAAAAGAGTAGAAAGAAGGCGCTAGAAATGGTATAATTTTCACGGTGTTATGGAGATTGCACCACAAGATATTGTAGATGTAGGAGCTTAGAAATGCGATTTATCGGAATCACTGGTGGAATAGGTGCCGGAAAATCTGTTGTTATGAATTATTTGCGAGACCATACAAATAGTGAAGTGGTGTTAGCTGATGATTTGGCAAAGGAATTAATGGCTCCAGGACATGAACTAAATCATAAGTTACAAGATACTTTTTATCCCATAGATAAAGAACATCCTTTGTTCTTAGAAAATGGTGAAATCATAAAAGAGGCCTTTGCTGCACAGATCATTGGAGATGATACAAAGAGAGAAATTCTAAATTCTTTGGTTCATCCTGCAGTAAAAAAGGAAGTGTTGTCTCGTGTGAATGAGCATCGAGAAAAGAAGGATATTGATTATTTTTTCTTAGAAGCAGCTCTTTTAATTGAAGACGGTTATAAAAAGTTATGCGATGAGCTTTGGTATATTTATGTAACAGAGGAAAATCGAAGAGCACGATTGAAAGAAAATCGTGGTTATGATGATAAGAGGATTGATGATGCCTTTTTAGCACAGTTAGAGGAATATGAATTCTTAGATGCCTGCTGTGTTACCATAGATAATAATGGCACAAAGGAAGAAACCTATGAACAGCTTGAGCGGGTACTTTCTTTAAGAAAACCTAGAAATGTATAAGGATGTTGTGACATCTTTGTTTGGAATATAGTTATCAACCTAGAGGAGTAAAAAAGTGATCGAAGTGGAAAATGAAAGAGAATACGTCTTTAGTTTAGATATCGGTACCAGAAACGTTGTAGGTACTGTTGGTTATAAGGATGAAGATGATAATTTTAAGGTAATTGCATTATACAGCATTGAGCACGAAAGTCGTGCCATGTTAGATGGTCAGATTCATGATATTGGAAGAGTTTCAAAGACCATTGGAATTGTAAAAGAAAAATTAGAAGAGCAGATTGGCTTTGAGTTAAAAGAAGTATGTATTGCTGCCGCTGGTCGTGTGCTTCGTACTGTAACGACAAAGGTAGCCTACGAGTTCCCTGAAGAAACAGTAGTTACTGGAGAAGACCTAAATAATTTGGATTTACTTGGAATTGATCAGGCTCAGCATGAATTGGCTGAGGGGGATGAACGTTATAAGTTCTACTGCGTTGGTTATTCTGTTATGAAGTACTTTCTTAATGAAGAAGTATTTTCAAATCTGGAAGGACATAAGGCAAATAAAATCGAAGAGATTATTATTGTAACCTTCCTTCCGGAGGATGTAGTAGATGGACTTTATTCTGCAGTGGAAAGAGTGGGTCTTTCTGTTGCCAATATGACCTTGGAGCCTATTGCTGCTATTAATGTTGCAATTCCTGAAAACTTCCGTATGTTAAATATTGCTTTGGTAGATGTTGGAGCAGGTACTTCCGATATTTGTATTACAAAAGATGGAAGTATTATTGCTTATGGTATGATTCCATACGCCGGTGATGAATTGACAGAAGTAATTGTTCAGCAGTTTTTAGTTGATTTTGCAACTGCAGAACAGATAAAAAAAGATTCTACCATTATGGATGAAGTAACCTATGAGGATATTATGGGGCTTTCTTATACCGTAAAGGCGGAAGAGGTATGGAAACTTACAGATCCAATTATGGAAAAGATTACTACAGAAGTAGCCACTAAGATTAAAGAGCTAAATGGAGATGCCTCTGTTGCAGCTACCTTTGTTGTAGGTGGTGGCGGAAAAGTACACGGCTTCTGCGAAACCTTAGCTAAGAAATTAGATATTATGAAGGAACGTGTAGCTCTTCGTGGTGAAGAAGTCATGAAGGAAGTGGAATTTTTACAGGAAGATGTAAAAAAAGATCCTCTTCTCGTTACTCCAATTGGTATTTGCTTAAACTACTATGAGCAAAAGAACAACTTTATTATGATTCACTTTAACGGTGAAATGATGAAGTTATACGATAACGGTCATCTTCGCATTGTAGATGCAGCCATGCAGGCAGGAGTTCCGACAGAGGAATTATTCCCAAGAAGAGGCGCTGAAATTAACTTTAAGGTCAATGGAGTATCTAGAATGGCCAGAGGTGGATTTGGTGAGTCTGCAGTGGTAAAAATGAATGGTCAGGAAGTAGGACTTAAGACAAAATTAATTCCGAACTGTGATGTTACCATTGAGGGATCTACTGAAGGAACATCCGCAAATATGACCATTGATCAGTTAGATGAATTCCAAAACTCTACTGTTAGCTTTGTAGTTAATGGACAAAGAATTACATGTCCAAAATTTGTGGAAGTAAATGGTTCCCTTGAACCAGGAAGTTACATCATAAAAGAAGGGGATGACATTGAAACAAGAGGTTTTTATACCGTTGGTCAGCTGGCAGAATTTATGGATGTTACCGTAGATAAAAATCACGAAATTATAGTGAACAATCGTGTAGGTGATTTAAATACCTTAGTATATGAAAACTTTAGTGTAGAATGGACAGAAGGAGCTTTTGTTCCAGTTACTGAGGATTATCTAAATGATGAAGAGGAAGAGGAAGAGGAAGCAGAGTTTGATTCGGAAGCAGAGGAGAATGTTCCTTATCGTCCCAATACGCCTTTAACCAATGAGGCAGCAACAGCAATTAACAAACAGTCTTATGGTTCTATTCATTTAAAGGCAAATGGACAGGAGGTTACCTTGTCAGGACAAAAGGATTATATTTTCTCAGATATTTTCAGAGTAATAGATTTTGATACCAATGTTGGCGGTGGACGTACTGTCATTACGACAATCAACGGAAACCGCTGTGGATACGCTGATCCAATTCACGATGGAGATGACGTAGATATCCATTGGTCAGAGGATTAAGATGGAATTATTTAGTATAGCAAGTGGAAGCTCAGGAAATTGTATATGCGTGGGAAATGATAGAAACCATGTAATGATTGATGTGGGAATTAGTGGCAAGCGTGTAGATGCCGGAATGGCAGAGTTTGATTTAAAAACATCAGATATGGATGGTATTTTAGTTACTCATGAACATAGTGATCATATTTCAGGCTTAGGGGTAATTTCCAGAAAATATGGATTGCCGATTTATTCTACCAGAGGCACTATTGAGGCCATAAAGAATATAAAATCTGTTGGAAAAATTGATGAAAGCTTATTTCATGTAATTGAACCAGATGTAGATTTTACCATTGGAGAACTCACCATTCATCCAATCCGTGTCAGTCATGATGCTTGTGACCCTGTTGCCTATACCGTAACAGATGGAAAAAAGAAGATTGGTGTAATAACAGATTTAGGATGTTATGACGACTATATTGTGGAAAACATAAAGGGTATGAATGCGCTTTTACTTGAGGCGAACCACGATATTAATATGCTACGTGTTGGCCCTTATCCTTACCCATTAAAACAAAGAATCAGTGGAGATCGAGGCCATTTGTCCAACGAATTATCGGGACAGTTGCTTGGAAAAATTCTTCACGACAATATGGGTCATATTTTACTTGGCCATCTCAGTAAGGAAAATAACTACGAGAAATTAGCCTATGAAACTGTGAAATCTGAGGTTACAATGGGAGACAATCCATACAAAGGAAATGATTTCCCTATAGATATTGCAAATAGAAGTAACGTTTCTGAAAGAATTGTGGTATAATCCACGGGAATATTAAATTAGAAATAGGAGCGAAACATGGAAAACAAGAACTCAAAGACTATCATAACCGTTGTTGGTAAAGACACGGTTGGAATTATTGCAAAGATTTGTACTTATCTTTCAAACAATCACGTAAATGTTTTAGACATTTCCCAGACTATAGTGTCCGGCTTTTTTAATATGATGATGATTGTAGACTTAACTACATCTGATAAACCTTTTGATGAAGTACAAAAGGAATTAACACAGATCGGTGAAGAAATCGGCGTAGACGTAAAATGTCAAAGAGCTGAAATTTTTGAAATGATGCATCGTATTTAGGAGTAGGCATGATTAATATATTTGAAGTAAATGAAACCAATAAAATGGTAGAACAGGAAAATTTAGATGTTCGTACCATTACCATCGGAATTTCCCTTCTTGATTGTATGGATTCCGATTTAGATACCTTAAATAAAAATATCTATAATAAGATTACAACAGTAGCAAAAGATTTAGTTAAGGTTGGAAAAGAAATCGAAAGAGATTACTGCATTCCTATTGTTAATAAAAGAATTTCAGTAACTCCAATTGCTATTGTAGGCTCTTCTGCATGTAAATGTCCAGAGGACTATGTTACTATTGCACATACCTTAGATGATTGTGCAAAGGAACTTGGAATTAACTTTATCTGTGGATATTCTGCATTGGTGTCAAAGGGAATGACTACCTATGACGAATACTTGATTCGTTCCATTCCACAGGCCTTGGCAGAAACAGATTTTGTATGTAGTTCAGTAAATCTTGGCTCCACAAGATGTGGTATCAATATGGATGCAGTTCGTTTAATGGGTGAAATCGTGAAACAAACTGCAGAATATACAAAGGAAAATGATTCCTTAGGCTGTGCAAAATTAGTAGTATTTTGTAATGCACCAGATGACAATCCATTCATGGCAGGTGCTTTTCACGGTGTAACAGAAGCTGACGCCATTATAAACGTTGGTGTTTCAGGACCGGGAGTTGTAAAAACAGCTTTAGAAAAGGTCCGTGGGGAAAGCTTTGAAGTGTTATGCGAGACCATTAAAAAGACAGCCTTTAAGGTGACTCGTGTAGGCCAGTTAGTAGCAAAGGAAGCTTCTAAAAAGTTGGGAATTCCATTTGGAATTATTGATTTATCCCTGGCACCCACCCCGGCCATTGGAGATTCTGTTGCAGGAATCCTAGAAGAAATTGGATTAGAACATGCAGGTGCTCCTGGAACTACAGCAGCTTTAGCACTTTTAAATGATCAGGTGAAAAAAGGCGGTATTATGGCTTCTTCCTATGTTGGAGGATTGTCTGGAGCTTTTATTCCGGTATCAGAAGATCAGGGTATGATTGATGCTGTTACAGTAGGCGCTTTAACACT
>JAIKXK010000107.1 GCA_024684155.1 Lachnospiraceae bacterium
TACATTAATAGCAATGTGATAAAGACCAGTGAAAAAAGTGGTCTTTATGTTAGAACAACTTCTGTAGACAGCATTCGAAAGAATACCATCAAGGATAATGATTCCACAGGAATCACTGTGACTTCAAAGAGTATTATTGAAAAGATTTCGTCTAATAACATTTACAGAAATGCAAATGGTATTTATGTAAATGGAAAGAGTAGCATTTCTAACATTACATCCAATACCTTAAACAAAAACGGTAAGTATGGTATCAAAGTAATGGAGAAAAAGACAACCGTTACAAACATTCGAAACAACACGATAAAGAATGCTACCAAAGCCGGTGTTTATGTAAAGAAGGCAAAAACACTAAAGGGTGGTAAGTTAAAGAAATTAAATACTTACAAGAGCTGTGAGAAGAAAGTGGTAAAGAAATAGGATTTGTTATATGGAACAAAATTTATTACAAAAACTTCAGCGAGTAAAGATCAAAGATATCTTAAGCATATTTTTGTTTTTGCTCGCACTTCCCATCTCTTTTTTCTATAAAAAGAAACGAACACATTTGTGGCTGATTTGCGATAGTGAAAAAGAAGGAAGAGACAACGGCTATTGGCTTTTTAAATATATTAAAGAAAACCAGCCGTCTCAGGATGTGGCCTTTGCCCTAAGCCCAAAGTCGCCAGACTATGAACGGGTATCAAAAGTGGGAGAGGTAGTTCCCTTTGGGAGCTTTAAGCATTGGCTTTATTATCTTTCGGCAACGATAAACATCAGCTCTCAAAAAGAGGGAAAGCCAAACGCAGCAGTGTGTTATGTTTTAGAGGTGTATGGTCTTCGGAAAAATACCCGTGTATTTTTACAGCATGGTATTATTAAAGACGAGATGGAATTCTTACATTACGAACACACGAAGATGCGCCTGTTTGTATGTACCACAAAAAAGGAAACAGAGTTTGTGGCAAATACCTATGGATATCCAAAGGGATGGGTGCAGCAGCTTGGCTTGGCCCGGTTTGATAATCTAAAAGATGAAAGTCAGGGCAAGGGACAAATTCTATTTATGCCTACCTGGAGAAACTGGATTGGGGTAAAGACCTATCAGTCCGGAAAATATGATGATGTAAGTAGTTTTGATCATACAGATTTCTTTCGCTATTGGAATGACTTAATCCATAACGAAAGATTGCAGCGTCTTTTAGAAGAAAAGGATTTAAAATTAGTGTTTTATCCCCACAGAAAGATGCAGGAGTTTTTGGAAGACTTTTCAATCCAGAATAAAAGAATCCGTTTGGGAAGCTGGACTAAAGATGATGTGCAGGACTTGTTAAAAGAGTCTAGTGTACTAGTAACAGATTATTCCAGCATTGCCATGGATTTTGCCTACATGAAAAAACCATTGGTGTATTTTCAGTTTGACTATGAAAAATTCCGTGAAGGTCATTATTCCGAAGGATACTTTAGTTATGAAAAAGATGGC
This sequence comes from Lachnospiraceae bacterium, assembly GCA_024684155.1. GTDB lineage: Bacteria > Bacillota > Clostridia > Lachnospirales > Lachnospiraceae > JAILEN01. The sequence goes on from JAIKXK010000107.1 coordinate 1,463, forward strand.
TTTGGTCCGGTAGTATATGATGTGGACCAGGCGGTAGATGAACTGGAAAAAATTATGGATAATAATTATCAAATGGCATCAGATTATCGACAAAAGGCAGATGAGTTTTTTGGTGAAAATGATTATAAAAACTGTGAGAGAAACTACAAAGCCATTTTGGCATTAGATGTATAATTTTACAAAACAAAATGTCTGTGATAAAATTCGTTCGTCATTATTGTATGTGATTAGGAGAAAAAATGAAAAGACAGTTACAACAATTTTATAAATATAGATTTTTATTAAATGAGTTGGTAAAAAAAGGAATTCGTTTAAAATATCGAAGATCGTACTTAGGAATCATGTGGTCTTTATTAGAGCCATTGCTTGAAATGGTAGTTTTATCCATCGTTTTCGGAACCTTATTTGGAAACAATGATAAGACCTTCCCGGTATATATTCTTTCTGCAAGACTTTTATATTCCTTGTTTTCTACAGCAACAAAGGGAGCTCTTCGATCTGTAAGAAGTAATGCTAGTATGATTAAAAAGGTGTATGTACCAAAATATTTATACCCTATGTCATCCGTATTATTTAACTTTGTAATTTTTTTGATTTCCTTAATTGACCTGGTGGGAGTTATGTTTGTATTAGGAGTGTATCCTACCAAATATTTACTTTTATCATTTATACCACTAGGAATTCTTTTGATGCTTACCTATGGAGCAGGTATGATTTTAGCTACCATGGGTGTGTTCTTTAGAGATATGGAATACTTATGGAATGTTGCCCTTATGCTTATTATGTATACCTGTGCAATCTTCTATAAACCTGAGCGTCTTTTAGATTCAGGATTCTGGTGGATTTTGAAATTCAATCCTTTATATGGTGTTATTTCACAGTTCAGAAACTGTGTCTATGGTCAGCCCCTTGATATGTGGACAATCTGCTATAGCGCAATTTTTTCTGCAGTAGCATTGCTGGTTGGTTTATACGTATTCAAAAAGAAACAGGATGAATTTATTCTTCATATTTAATAAAGAGGTTTTAAATGGGTAAGAAAGTATTAAAAGTTGAGGACGTAAGTATTAAGTTTAATCTTAGTTCCGAAAAACATGATAGTATTAAAGAGTATTTGATTAAGTTAATCAAACGTGAAATTCAGTATGATGAATTTTGGGCATTGCAGGATATTAATTTCACACTAGAACAGGGTGATCGAATCGGTATCCTGGGTTTAAATGGTGCTGGAAAATCGACATTGTTAAAGGTAATTGCAGGTGTATACAAACCTACCACAGGTCGAGTAAAAAGAAGTGGTGTGTTAGCTCCATTACTTGAACTTGGTGCTGGATTTGATATGCAGTATACAGGAAGAGAAAATATTTATCTCTATGGAGCTGTATTAGGATACAGTAAGCAGTTTATTGATACAAAGTTTGATGAAATCGTAGAATTTTCCGGATTGGAAAAATTTATTGATGTTCCTTTGAAAAATTATTCTTCAGGTATGAAGTCTCGTCTTGGATTTTCTATCGTAACAATAGTAGAACCTGAGATGTTGATTTTAGATGAAGTGTTATCCGTAGGTGATGCAAAGTTTAGAAAGAAGAGTGAAAAGAAGTTAATGAGTATGTTCGATAAGGGCGTAACCGTGCTTTTCGTATCTCATTCACTGGCTCAGGTGCGTCGTTTGTGCAACAAAGCGATGATTTTAGACCATGGTAAAATGATTGCCTTTGGTGAAATGAAAGAAATTACCGCAATGTATGAGGATATGATAAATAAAGATTAGTGAAATTTAGTTGCAATCGCAGCAGGCAAATGTTGTCTGCTTCGATTGTAATTTTATTATGCGAGAAATGGAGATTGCTATGCAGGATAATAAAATTGATTTTGTAATAATTTGGGTGGATGGAAATGATCCTGAGTGGAGAAAGGTGAAAAACCAGTATGATCCAAATGCATCACAGGATGACAGAGATATTCGTTATCGTGACTGGGATAACCTTCAGTACTGGTTTCGAGCAGTGGAAAAGTTTACTCCATGGGTAAATAAGATTCACTTTGTTACCTGGGGACATTTGCCAAAGTGGCTTGATACCTCCAATCCAAAGCTTCATATCGTAAAACATGAAGACTATATTCCTGCAGAGTATCTGCCTACCTTTAATTCACATACTATTGAGTTGAATCTTCACAGAATCGAAGGTTTGGCAGAACAGTTTGTGTATTTTAATGATGATATGTTTATTAATGCACCTATGGAGCCGGAGGATTTCTTTGTAGACGGAAAGCCCTGTGATACCTTTGCCTTAAATGCAATTTATTTTGGAAAAGATAGTGCTGGATTTTACAATGGAAATGATCTTTGCATGATCAACGATCATTTTAATTTTAAGGCTGAGAAAAAGAAAAACTTTAAGAACTGGATTAAACCGATGTATGGGATTCGTTTGTTGTATCGTACCATTGTTTTATCTCAGTGGAATTGGTTCCCGGGATTTTATTATCACCATTTGCCAAACTCATTTTTAAAGTCTACCTATGAAACAATCTGGGCAGAAGAGCCGGAAGTTATGGATGCTACCTGTAAGTGTAAGATTCGTTCTTCTACAAACGTAAACCAGTGGATAGTAAAGTTCTGGCAGCTGGCAAGTGGCAATTTTTATCCAAGAAGCTTTAAGTGTGGTAAATGTTATCACATTAAAGAACATAATGAGGGACCATTATTAGAGTCTATAAAGACTGGAAAAGATAAAATGATTTGTATCAACGATACAGCAAAAACAACAGATTTCGAAATGAAAAAACAGGAAGTAATTGATGCGTATCAGGTACGCTTAAGTGAAAAGAGCTCCTTTGAGGTATAAGATGTTTTCAAAAGAAGTAAAATATGTAGAGTCTCCACAGTTGATGGAGAAGATGGAAAAAGAAGGTTACACAGAAGAACTTCCTAAAGCCTATCGTGAGGAAAGAAAAGCCTTCTATAAAACCTATTATAAGAACATGACGGATGAAGGTATCGATCGTCGATTAGATGAGATGGTGCCAAGATGGATTGACCGTTTCTTTGTTAATTACGAAGGAGTCCACTATCGGATTACGGGGACACAACAGGTAGAAGCATCACTAAAAGGTGAGAAACTATATTTAAAGGATACTTTAAATGAGTTGGATGGAACCACCTTGCTGTTGTGGCAGCCAGAAAAAGAATTTTTTCCTGAAAATGTAAAAACGACAGAGGATGGATGCATCAGTATCAAATTAAAGTCAGCTCTTTTAGATCGATACGAAGGCGGTGTAGACCGTTATACCCTTTATTTTTTGAATAGGGAAAAACGTCTTGCTTACACGGTTCAAAAAGAAGTAGACCGAAGTGAGATGTATAACAACTTTCATCGTTTACTAGGAACCGTTGATTGTGGTGAATATCATGACG
>JAIKXK010000113.1 GCA_024684155.1 Lachnospiraceae bacterium
TAAGGTAGTAGGAACTTCAAGACCAAGATCATCTAACCAGGCCTTATTAATCATGGCAAACTGAGGAACGGTAAAGATACTGTAGTTTTCCTCATCACCAATTGCTGCTGTTCCCATTTGTTCTCCTGAAGGAAGGCCATAAATTCCACCATCTTCCATTGTGATTGCTTTTTTCACATCAGGATTTTCCTCTAAAATCTTTGAAAGATTTGGCATATATTCTTCTGTCAAATATGGTGTTAAATCAATAAATGTTCCATCTTCACCATAACGAGCCAAATCATAATTTGAAAAGCCAACTCCCTGAAAAGCATCAGGAAGCTGATCTCCTGCAATTCGAACATTTACCTGTTCCTCTACAGAATCACTCATGCATTCCCAATCAATTTTTACGCCTGCCTCATCAGCCATTTCATTTAAAACCGCATTGTCCTCATAACCACTACTTAAGGCACTCATACCGGAAAGTACATTAAACTCTGTCTGATCTGTGTTTGTGTTTGCCACTCCTTTTTCTGCAGTAGTTTTTTTCCCTGAGCCACATGCGCTCAAAGATCCCACTAGCATTGCGCCGGTTAATGCCATAGCCAGCCATCTGGTAATTTTCTTTCGTTCCATTTCTAACTCCTTTCATATTCCCTGCCCAACTCTCTCTTACAGGCAATTTTTAATGAAACCTTATATTTTCAAAACCCTCTCCTCAAAGGCTTTAAAAACCTGCTATAACCTATCCCTTGACAGCTCCTGCCATCATTCCTTTTTCAAAATACTTTTGAACAAAAGGATAAATAATTAACATAGGAAGGGCCGCTACAATAATGGATGAAAACTTCACCATTTCCGTGACCTTATTTAACTCTGCATACCCTCCTGAAATCGTAGCTGCCTGGGTTGCTGTAACTGAACTCTTAATCAATATATTTCGAAGTACTAATGGCAATGGTGCCTTTTCCATACCCGGTAAATAAATCAATGCAGTAAACCAGTCGTTCCAGTAAGCTACCATGCTGTAAACCACCATAACTGCCATAATCGGCTTACTCAAAGGAACAATAATCTTTGTAAACCTTTGCCAGTAAGAGGCTCCATCAATTGCTGCCGCTTCAATCATTTCTGCTGGAATGCTGTGTTCAAAATAATTTCTGACAATAATCATATTTCCAACAGCAACACCACCTGGCAGAATCAAAGCCCACATACTGTTAATTAATCCCGTCTCTTTTACCACCAGATAGGTTGGAATCAATCCACCACTAAAATACATGGTAATAATAAACAAAATAGAAAAGAACTTTCTTCCTGGTAAATCCTTAATAGAAAGCGGATATGCAGTTAAATAAATCATAACCACAGAAAAGATGGTTCCAACTACGGTATACTTCACACTGTTTATAAAACCGGTGACCAGGTTGGAATCTGCAAACACTGCTTGATAACCTTCCAATGTAAATCCACTAGGAAGCAAAAAGGTTTTTCCTGCGTATACATCATATGGATTTGACACAGAGGCAATTAATACATAGTAAAGTGGATAGGCCACAAGAAAAGTAAGTACCAATCCAATTGCCACAATAATTATGTCGCTGGCTTTATCGGAAAGACCTCTCGATGTTTTTTTATTCTTCATGACTTTTCCTCCTTATACAAAGCTCACATCTTCAGATAGTTTTTTCGCTACTTTATTTACAATTAAAAGTAAAATAATGTTGATTACGGTACTGAATAATCCAACCGCTGTGGAATAGCTATACTTTGCATTTTCAATACCTTGCTGGTAAACATAAACGGAAATCACATCAGAGGTTGCCTTGTTCAAATCTGTCTGCAGCAACCATACCTTTTCAAATCCTACGTTCATTAAATTACCGGCACTCATAATAAGCATTAGTACAATCATCGGAACAAGGGAGGGAAGATCAATGTTTATAATTCTCTGAAACATAGATGCTCCATCGATTTTTGCTGCCTCATATAAGGAAGCATCAATCCCTGCCAAGGTTGCCATGTAAACAATGATTCCCCATCCTGCATCCTGCCAAATACCTGAAGCAATATAAATGGTTCTAAATGCAGTTGATTCAGAGAGAAAATCGATGTTTGTACCAAACAACAAATTTATAAGACCTCCTGAAGGACTTAAAAAGATATGTAACATACCGCAAACAATCATGGTTGAAATAAAATGTGGTGCATATAATATGGTCTGAATCGTCGTTTTTAACTTTTTAAATCGCATTTGATTTAAAAGTAAAGCTAATACAATAGGAATCGGGAAACTCCAGAGTAATGATAACAAGCTCAGTAAAAATGTATTACTTAACATTCGCTCAAAATTTGGTGACTGGAAAAACCGCTCAAACCATTCAAGTCCTACCCATTCACTACCAAAAATTCCCTGACTTGCCTTGTAATCACGAAATGCTATTTGAATTCCCCACATTGGAAGATATTTATAGATAATCGTAAGTACCAGTGGAATTAGCAGCATGGCATATAACTGCCAATGTTCTTTTATCCGACTGATGAGCGGTTTCTTTTGTACCACCCTTTTGTTTATTAAAGCCTCCTGGCTCTCTTTCATAATCATTCCTCCTCAAATACCCTTATACTTTTTCAGTTTTACTCTTTTTAAAATTTCAGTTTGTCAACTTTTATTCTTGCGTGAAACGGTTCACGTTTTGTACAAATTATTTATAGCACCCTCCATAGATGTTGTAAATTGTTTTTTCACTTTTCATGTGATTTTTATTAGCATTTTACAATATAATCCCTATACTTTTGTAAGCTTTCGCTATCGTGAAACGTTTCGTGAACAACATTTTACAAATCTAAAAAAATAGAGTATGATAAATGCAAAATATAAGAAATTCCGAAAGGAGAATCTCATGCCTACACATAAAAAAACAGCCCCTACTGTTCGTGATGTTGCCCGTGAGGCCGGTGTTGCAGTAGGAACT
>JAIKXK010000120.1 GCA_024684155.1 Lachnospiraceae bacterium
GTATTGTATATTCCAATCGAAAATGTGCTAAAAAGACAGAAACAATAAGAAAAACCAGTCGGGAAAATTCCTGGCTGGTTTTTTTGATGTCTATGAACTAGTCGTTTCGACGACCGCCGAATAAAAGAACGAGTCGGAGTAATTGTAAAATTGCAGCGGCAGCGGATGCAACGTAGGTTAGGGCTGCAGCACCCAATACCTTTTTTGTGTAGCGTGCTTCTTCAGAATCTAAAATGCCAATTTCCTGAAGAATATGATCCGCTCTTCTAGAAGCATTGATTTCTACAGGAAGAGTAACAATTTGAAACAGTACAGATAAACTAAATACAAGAATTCCTAAGTTAATCAGCATTGTACTGGTGGAACCATTAATAAAAAGTCCGATAATAATTAAAGGCCATGCGGCATAGGAACCAATATTGGCTACAGGCACCAGGGCAGTTCTTAAATTAAGTGGAATATATCCTTTGTGATGCTGGATTACATGACCACATTCGTGGGCTGCAACAGATACTGCAGCAACAGAAGTGGAATTATAAACAGAGTCCGAAAGGTTAACTACCTTTGTAGAAGGATTGTAGTGATCTGTTAAACTTCCTCTTACATGCTCAATGGTTACATCTGTGATACCGGCGTAACGCAATATTCGTTCCGCTGTTTCTCTACCGGTGAGATTGGTTCTGCTCCTTACTTTTGAATAACGGTTAAAAGTAGAAGTGACTAATCCCTGTGCCAGTAGGCAGATGATTGCTCCGATAAATACTAAAATATAAGTAGGGTCCATATAATACCCATAACCATAATATCCCATAAATGTTTCCTCCAAAAATAATCTGAATTTATTATATCAGATTCTTTTCTTTTCAAATCTAAAAAATTTATTAAGTACACTGAATCTTTAACGAATTTATACGAAAATCTTTTCTTTTCAATTAATTGTGAAAGTACTATAATTATTGAACAGGAGAGTTTTAAATATGGAAAAGATAAAAATGATTAATCAGAAAATATTATCGAATATTTTCTTTAAAGTTATTCGTGATGCATTTCTAAATCTATCGCCGGTATTTATTGTTGGCGGTATTGTTATAATGCTTATCAATTTCCCCTTTCCAGCTTATCAGAGTTTTATTACTACTTTTTCCGGCGGGATAATTTATACTGTATTGAATGTATTAAACCAGATGACTTTTGGTATGGCATCTCTGTATTTGGTGGTTACAATTAGCTATAGCTATTGTATAAATTATGAGTGTATGGAGGATCTGATACCAACCATACTTACAGGAGAATCCTGTTATTTCATTGTAACAGATATCTTTGGCAGCAAAGGTGACTATGCTGCCTTTGGAGTACAGGGTGTATTTGTGGCAATTCTTACCGGTTATATGTCAGCACTTCTTTTACATGTCCTACTTCGTTTCCGAAAAGAAAAATATCAAACAGGAATTGTAATGTCCGATTTGAGATTTTACAAAGCCTTAAGCTATATTCCCTTCTTGGTAATAGTAATTTTAGCCTTTCTTGTACTGGATACCGTGATTTGTAATTTGACAAATGAGCCAAATATTTATGCGATGGAAGTGGATTCTATTACATATTTGTTCTCTTTATCCGGAAATTCTTTTGGAACAGCCTTTTTGATGACTTTGGTAAACAGTGTGATGTGGTTCTTTGGTATTCATGGAAGCAATGTTATAGAACCGGCCATGGCTCGTATATTTACACCATTGATTTATGAAAATATGATCCGTGCTTCTGTTGGAGCGGCTCCTAGAAATATTTTATGTAAAGAATTTTTTGATTTATTTATTTTAATGGGAGGTTGCGGAACAAGTTTTTCGCTGCTCCTTGCAATTTTCTTTTTTTCAAAAAAGAAGTCTACAAGAGATATAGCAAAGGTGGCATCTTTGCCAATGTTATTTAACATTAATGAGATTATGGTATTTGGTATTCCGTTAATTCTAAATCCATATTTAATTGTGCCCTTTGTTGTAGTTCCTCTTTGCAGTTTGGTGATTTCCTATGGAGCCATAGCCAGTGGACTAGTACCCATGATTACTTCCCAGGTAAGCTGGACTACTCCCGTTTTACTAAGTGGGTATGTAGGTACAGGTTCCATCCGGGGGAGTATATTACAGATTGTAAATCTTGGAATCGGCATGATGATTTACAAACCATTCTTAAGAATGTACGAGGAGTCTTCTTCTGATGAAACAGTGTTCTTATACAATAAGCTGGTTTCATATTTGCAGAATAGCGAAGATGAAGTTCGTCTTATTTCTTTAACAGAGAGACACGACGATGTAGGAATTTTTGCAAGAGGATTTCAGGCTGAAATTAAAAAGGCTATCGACCAAAACGAAATGGAGTTATATTATCAGCCACAGTTTAATCCAAAGGGAGAATGCATAGGAGCTGAGGCGCTTTTGCGATGGAACCATCCGGATCTTGGAATGGTATATCCGCCTTTGATTATCCAGTTAGCAGAAGAAGGGGGCTATAACCTCCAATTAGAAAAAAGAATCTTAGCACGAACCATATCAGATGCTCGTGAGATTCGACAACAAACAGGATTTAATAAAAAAATCAGTGTGAATGTTTCAGGTGGCGTCATACAGACAAAGGAATATGTAAAGGCATTGGAGTATCATATTAAAAATCACTCCTTTGAGGAAGGAGAGATTTGCCTGGAGGTTACAGAACAAAAGGCTATGTTATCAAGAGAGCGGGCGTATATGTCGTTGGATGAAATTCGAAAGATGGGATATCTTTTGGCTATAGATGATTTTTCCATGGGACATACATCACTAAAATATTTAATGGCGCATCCTTTTGATATTGTAAAGATGGACGGGGCTTTAGTAAGAGGACTGGTATCTGGTTCAAAGCACCGTGTCACAGATTTGGTGCGTTCCATTATGGATTTATCAAATCAGTTAGGATTTGATGTGATAGCGGAGTATGTTGAAACGGAAGAACAAAAGGATGTACTTCACTGCCTGGGATGTGATATCTATCAAGGCTGGTATTATTCTAAGGCCATACCAAAGCAGGAGTTTATGGAACTGTTACAAAAACAACGAAACTCATAAAACGAAACACCACCTGGGACTAAGGTTCACCTCTATTTGCGAAGTGATTTAGTTCCAAGTGGTGTTTTTTAAAACCTTTGTTATTTGAGAGAGTATGGGATAACAAAGGTTAATAGGTAAAGGTTCTTTTCTTTGGAGGACCGTAGGTAATGGGCTGGTCTTCTTCTGTGTGAACATAAACTGCGGCAAACTGCTCTTCAAAGGTTTCTTCTTTTACATCTTTTTTTGGTTTTGTGGTAGTTTTATTGATTTTTTTCTTTTCATCCTGATCGTTCCGATTCATTGCTGTCATCATAACCGGTGCGACCATGCTTGTGAATCCATCCATGTAACACACCTCCTTAAGTTTTGTCCTATCCTTGGACTCCCTGTCACAGGGAAAATAACGGTGTACCGGTTCTTCTATTTTTTATATCGGACAGAAATTAGAAAACTTTATAAATAATCTGAAAATTATTTAAAAAAATATAATTAAACAGATAATAACCATGGGTGGCATGAAAACAAAAAGGGAAACAGATGAATAATTTTGTCACTATACCTTTTTTTCATTCTTTGTTATAATTTCTCATAGTATAAATAAGAAAGAGGTTAAATTATGAGCGCGATTGCAGTAAAAGAAGTAAAAGAACGCGTAATTGCGGACAATGACGTAGTAGCAGAAAAAGTTCGAAAAAAGTTAAAGGATAAAAAAGTATTCTTTGTTAACTTAATGGCTTCTCCAGGAGCTGGTAAAACAACCACTTTAGTACGTACCATTGAAGCATTGCAGCCAGAATATAAAGTTGGGGTTATGGAGGCAGATGTAGATTCAAAGGTAGATGCAGAAACCATTTTAAAAACCGGAGCAAAGGTGATTCAGCTCCATACCGGCGGAAGTTGCCATATGGATGCAGATATGACAGAAAGAGGATTAGAGTCTTTAGGATACGACGATTTAGATGTGGTATTTTTAGAGAATGTTGGAAATCTTGTTTGCCCTGCAGAATTTGATGTAGGAGCAGCGAAAAAGGTAATGATTTTATCTGTACCGGAAGGTCATGATAAACCATTAAAGTATCCTTTAATGTTTAGCGTTAGTGAGTGCCTGTTAATTAATAAAATTGATACGGCACCAGTCTTTGATTTTGATATGGACTTATTAAAAAAGTATGTGGGAGATTTAAATCCTGACATGCCAATTATTCCTGTTTCTTCCTTAAAGGGAGACGGATTTGATCAGTGGATTTCCTGGTTGAAAAATGAGATCAAAACATGGAAGGAGAATAGCTGATGGCAAGAGTAATTGAATTAAACAAAAGTGTTACAGAATCAAACGATAGAGATGCAGATGAACTTCGCAGAGACTTAAAAGAAAAAGGTGTATTTTTGGTAAACCTTATGAGTTCTCCCGGATCTGGAAAAACTACTCTTTTATCTCGAACGGTATCAGATATGAAGGCTGATACAAATATTGCAGTTTTAGAAGCAGATATTGATTCCGATGTAGATGCAGTTACCATAGAATCACTAGGAGCAAAGGCCGTTCAGGTTCATACAGATGGTATGTGCCATATGGATGCAGGCATGACCCGTAGAGGAATGGAGGGCATGGACTTAGAAGGAGTACAGTTAGCCTTCTTGGAAAATGTTGGAAATTTAATCTGTCCGGCAGAGTTTGACACTGGAGCCCATAAGAACATTATGATTTTATCTGTTCCAGAAGGGGATGATAAGCCTTTAAAATATCCCTTGATGTTTTCTATGGCAGATGCGCTTGTTATTACAAAAATGGACACCAAGGAGTATTTCACTTTCGACTTGGAATTGTGCATAGATCATGTAAAGAAGTTAAATAAGGACATTCAGATTTTCCCTGTTTCAGCAAAGACAGGAGAAGGAATGGAAGCTTTTGAAAACTATTTACGTGAAAATTTATTTTAGATGAATAGTAAAGTGGAGCAATATATTTTAGGAGGAAAAAAATATGGCAATGCCTGAACAGACAATTGAGTTTCGTTATGATACCCAGTTATTGTTAGACCAGTATGTGGAAGACGGAGATGATCCCGATGACGTAGCAGATGATTTAACAGATGAAATCAGAGAGTACCTTTTAGACAATATCAAAGGGGATTCCATGGTAATTGCTGGAGACAGCGGAGAAGATGAAAATGGTGAAAAAGCCATTATTAAACTTCATTACCATACCAATGAACCTTGGGATGTGCTTTCTTATTGCAGAACCCATGGCGAGATTTATGACATCGTTGTAGAAGATATGGATCGTCAGTCTAGAGATTTGAAGGGTTAATTTGAAAATATGGTATAATAGTACTATAAGAAGAACACTTTGGGGGTTTACAGATATTTAAGATGTAAAAGGAGGGTTTTTATGTACGATTATATTACGATTGAGCGCCGTTATGGTAGCGGTGGACATGAGATTGCTACAGAACTTTCCAAAAGACTGAAATATCGGCTTTGTGATCGAAATGTGGTTGTGGAAACCTGTAAACGTATGGAACTTCCATATGAGCAGGTATCTGTAATGGATGAGCAAAATCCAATTAAGCCTATATTTAAGCCTAAGGGAAATGAGCATCTGTCTTTGGAAGATCAGATTTACAACACAGAAGTGGAAATCATCAGAGAGGCAGCAGAAAAGCCGGGATGTATTTTTGTTGGACGTTGTGCAGCTGAGATTTTAAAAGATAAAAAGTGTTTGAAGGTCTTTATTACAGCCAGTGATGAGTTTCGAATGAATCGAGCTCTCACGGTAGAAGGTTTGGATGCTTCAAAGGCAAAAGATGTGATGCAAAAATTTGATCGAACACGTGAAAAATTCTTTACCACTCACTCAGGAGCAAAATGGGGATCAAGCGAATACTTTGATTTGGTATTAAATTCCGGTGAGCTTGGAATTAGCGCCTGTGTTAGTATCTTAGAACAGTTAGCAAAGAATGTAATTTAATATTGGGAGTAAGACAGCCCGATGTATTTGTCGGGCTGTTTTTTAAATCTATAAGGAAACTAGGTAATTATATTGGAAAAAAAGAAACTTTTAAAAAGAAGAATAGGAATTGTTCTTCTTATTTTATTGGTTATATTGGGAATCAGTATATGGGAATACTTAAATGATAGCTATAAAGCTACAGAGGAGGCTGACAAACTTCAGACCACTTTGGAAAAGTCTGGAGACTTATATGGCTATAGTGATGATAATGAAAATCTGATTTTAAAGGCAGATGATAGTACGGATACAGGAATCTTATTCTATCCGGGTGGAAAAGTAGAGTACACTGCCTACTTGCCTCTTTTAGAAAATTTAAGGGAAGCAGGTTATGACGTGGTGCTTGTGAAAATGCCTTTTAATCTTGCTTTTTTTGATATGAATGCCGGTGAAGAAGTGCTTTCTGATATGAAAGAATGTCTTCCGGAAGTAACAAACTGGTATGTGATGGGACATTCCTTAGGCGGAGTGGCAGCATCTTCCTTTGCAGCAGACCATGAAGAGGAGATTGAGGGATTGATTCTACTTGGCGCCTATGATTATGGGGAATACAAGGAAGAAAATACTCTAATTATTTACGGTAGCGAGGATATACAACTAGACCTTTCAAAAATCGACGAAGATAAGAGTGAAGTTCTTGAAATTGCAGGCGGTAACCATGCCTGGTTTGGAAATTATGGAGAACAAAAAGGCGATGGGAAAGCTTCTGTTTCACATGAAGAGCAGCAAAGCATTGCTTCAGATGAAATTGTAACTTGGATTAAGACACATATATCATAAGAAAACAGAAGGAAAAGACAGCGAAAGGATTTGCTGTCTTTTTTGTTTATAAAAAAATACAAGAAAAGAACCCCCTGGGAGGGATAATACACACATGGTAATTAGTGTCCATTGACGAGGACAAAAATCCAAAGTAAAATATAGATACATAAATACACACTTGTCAATTTTTTAACAAAGATGAACATGCGCAAAGATAAATCCAAAATCTGTATGTCCATCATTTTTTATGTTTATGCAACATAAACATGGTTCATAAGGGGTAGAAAAATTGAGTGGTGTTGAAAAAAGTATGTAATTTTAAAGTATATAGTGTTAAAACGGAGGGAAAACGAGTATGGCAAACTATGACAAGAGCGGCTTTACAAAGCCTGCAGATTGGCCGGAACCAACCAGAGAAAATACGGAAGTAACTTATCCAATCAGACCGTATTTTGCTACAGCAGAAACAGAGAATTTAAGAGAACCTATTGTAAAGTTAGGAACTATGATTACAGACCGTGCTTTACAGAAGTTAGGTGTGAAAAAACTTACAGGAGAAGATCCTGAATATTGGGCACTTTCAAAAATTGTTACTGATGAGGAAGCAGAAGTAGCTCTTACAATGGGATGCCGTCAGCCTAAATTTGTAGAAGAAATTCAAGCATTAAATCCTAATCACTCACCGGAACACTTGCAGGAATTATTAGATCATATGTCCTGGACCGGTTTAGTAGAGTGGAATAATGAAAACTTAGATGGAAAGAACCCTGAAGGAAAACGTCGTTACGTTGTACCTAGATATGTACCGGGTTCTGCTGAGTTTACAAACATGAACTTAGACTTAATTGAAGAATATCCTGAAATGGGACTTTTCTTCCATATGATGACAAAACTTCCACTTGAAAAGGTAACACATATGGTACCTCTTGGTGGTGCTGGAATTGGTATGCACGTTATTCCAGTTGAAAAAGCCATTGAAATGGAAAACGAATCTGTAGATGTTGAACATATTTCTTATTGGTTAAAGAAATACAACGGACATGTTGCTAAGAGCCCTTGCTCTTGCCGTCGTAGCCGTAAGACCTATGATGAAGGCTGCGGTGATGACGAAATGGGTTGGTGTATTGCTATTGGTGATATGGCTGACTATGTTGTTGAAACCAACAAGGGTGGTGAATATATTACTGTTGAAGAAGCATTAGATATTTTCCAACGCGCTGAAGATAACGGATTTGTTCATCAGATTACAAATATCGATGGTAAGGATAAAATCTTTGCTATTTGTAACTGTAATGTAAATGTATGCTATGCTCTTCGTACATCACAGTTATTTAATACACCAAATATGTCACGTTCTGCTTATGTAGCACGTGTTGAAAAAGAAAACTGTGTAGCTTGTGGACGATGCGTTGAGTTTTGTCCTGCTGGTGCAGTTAAGCTTGGACAGAAACTTTGCTTAAAGAATGGTCAGGAACAGACCTATCCAAAACAGATTCTTCCTTCACAGGCAAAATGGGGACCAGATAAATGGGCAAATAACTATCGTAATGATAACCGTAAGGAGTCTTATGATACTGGTACAGCACCTTGTAAGACAGCTTGTCCTGCACATATTGCTATCCAGGGATATTTGAAGATGGCTTCTCAGGGAAGATA
>JAIKXK010000145.1 GCA_024684155.1 Lachnospiraceae bacterium
TACTGAATTAGATGGATTTTCTTTAAAGATTTTAAATTGGGCTGCAAAGCATGGTCAGATTTCAGTGAATTTAGCAGTGTCTTTCCAGGAGCTTTTGCCGGATGAAAAAGAGTATAACGATCTTGTATTTATGTTAGCAAAAAGAATCTATGATCGTTATCCAGAAAAAGAATTATTGTTTTCCATTATTTCTTATTTACTTAAAAATAATAAGGTGGGTGAAAAATATTTTCCGTGGTATGCAAAAGCAGTGGAAAAAGAATTAAAGCTTACGGGATTATTTGAAGCCTATATTTTGTCATTACCAGGAAATTACGGGGAAAGACTGCCGGAAATGGTGACTTTATTTTTCCGTTATGAGAATCGATTGCCTGTAGATAAAAAGGCTATGATTTACGCCAATGTAATTAATTACAAAAAGAGTAATTTCCATTTGTATGAGCAGTATTTGCCTCAAATACAAAGATTTTCTTTGGAGCAGATGCATCTTGGTCGTATGAATGATGATTTGGCTACCTGCTATCAGGATATGTTAGAAACAGGAATTATTGATGAAGATATAGCTACAGACTTATCCCGTTTAATTTATATGAAACGATTTGTATGCCTTCGTTCTGATATTAAACGGATTGTGGTTTTTGAGGAAATGTTTCAAAATCCTAAGATATCAAAGGTAGAAGATGGAATTGCTTATTTTAGTGTCCTGACGAATAACTATGTGATTTTCTTGGAAACCATGGATGGAAACTACATTACGGATAAACAGGGCTACTATATCGATGAACTAATGAATACAGCACCTTTTATTGGTAAGCTAAATTACTTGTCAAATTATGCAATGTATTATTTTCTTGCAAAATTTGATACGGTAGAGAATATCGCAGATATTAATCAAAAACAGCTTGGTAAAATCAAGGACTTTTTATATAATGATGAAATTTCTCTTTTATATAAAAGAAAAAAGCTTAATTTTATTTCTAATTTGTTGAAAGAACATGAAAGAGAAGATTTATTAGTGAAATTCCTTGTGGATTATAAAGAATATCGTAATTTGGATAGTGAAACTGCTGCCCATATTATTGATTTATTAATCATTGCTGATGATTATATGACAGCATATGAGATGATGGGAATTTACAATGGATTATTAGTTCCTGGTAAATCTTTACTTCGACTTTGCAATTATATGATTATGGAAATTGGTCAACAGGCAGAAGACTTTTTAATTTCTCTTTTAGCTTATTTAATGAAACAATATTTGTTTACAGATGAGGGCGTAGAATATTTAAGTGATTACTTTGTTGGACCAACAAATGAAATGGTTTCTTTATGGAAGTATGCAGAGGCTAGAGGCTTTTCAACAGGAGCCTTAGAAGAGCGGATTTTAACACAGATGCTTTATTGTAATGATGTTAGTGTGGAATCTGGAGAAATCTTTGAATCCTATATGAAAAAGAGAGTTTCTCCTATGATAGTGGAAGCTTATCTTACCTACTGGAGCAGAGCTTATATCTGTGATGTAAAAGAAATACCAGAACAAATTTTTCGGCGTATTTATCTTATGTTTGACCAAAGACGTGAGATGAATCATAGTATAAAGATTGCGCTTTTAAAATACTTATGTAAAAAGCCACAGTTAGAAGAACGGGAATATATTGCCCTGGATTTCTTACTTAGAGATTGTATTTCAAAAAATATTTACTTTGAGTTTTATCGACATATGGATGAGAACCTTTTGATCAAATATCATTTATATGACAAGCAATTTGTAGAATTCAGAGGAACAAAGAATCAAAATCTTACCATACGTTTTTCTATGAACCAGAATCAGGAAGAAAGTGAACGTATGCAGGAAATGTATGAAGGAATTTATGTGAAACCCTTTGTATTATTCTTCGGTGATACAGTTTCTTATGAAATCGTGGATTTTGACAGTGATGATGTTTTAGTTTCTGATGAGCTTACTTACCAGGAGGTTATTGAGAGAGAAAAGCAATCTCGATTTGGAATGTTGAATCAGATTAAAAGTGATTTCGTATATAAAAATGAACGGGATCTAATTAAGGATATGAAATTTTACGAAGGCCTTGATGTAACGACAAAGAATATTTTCAAAGTGTTACATAGTATAGATTGATAAAAGGAGAGTTTGACTTGGCTGATTTTGTTTCTACAGGAGTTTATTTCGGACTGGATATTACAGATAAATACGCTCTTATTAGCTATTATAAATCGAATATGGAAGAACCGGAAACAATCAGTACTGTAGTAGGCTCTGAGATGTTTCAAATACCCTTGTATTTAGCAAAGCGACATGGATTAGGACAGTGGTATATTGGAAATGATGCAAAACATAAGGTGCAGCTTGGAGGAGCAGAAGGGGTAGACCAACTCTTAAAACGAGCTTTGCACCGTGAAAAAATCTGGGTGGATACGCAAGAGTATGAGGCCTTAGATTTATTTATTATTTATTTGAGAAAAATACTTTCTTTACCTGGTCAGTTTTGTGGAAGCAGTCCATTAGAAAAATTAGTAATTACAGTTCCGAACTTAGATATGGAATATATGGAATTATTTGCAGTTTGCTGCAACCGATTAGGACTGGATGCATCAAGAGTATTGTTTATAGATCGAAGAGAGAGCTTTTATTACTATGCCTTAAATCAAAGAGCAGATATTTTTTATAATGATGTTATGCTTTTTGATATTGAGGATAATCAATTGACCAGCTGTAAACTTCATAGAAATGAGGATACTACACCACAGTTAATAAAACTGGATCCAGCAAACTATGGTTCATTTATTGATAATAAAGATGAAAATTTTTTGCAAATTTTAAAATCTGGTTTTGAAGGTCACACCATTTCTTCCGTATTTTTAACAGGAGATGGGTTTGATGGAGACTGGATGAAAAAATCACTTGCTTTTATGTGCCATAACAGAAGAGTCTTTGCGGGGAAAAATCTCTTTTCGAAAGGTGCCTGTTACGCAGGATTTGTAAAGGATGGCAATAAGTCCTGGCCCTTTGTTTTTATGGGGGAACAGGAATTAAAGGTCAACTTATCTTTAAAGGTTTTGATTCAAAATGAAATGCAGTTTATTTCTCTTTTAGATGCGGGAGATAACTGGTTTGAGTCAGAATATTCCTGTGAAGTCATATTAGATGGTACAAAAGAAATTGAGTTTTGGGTACAACGACCAGAAAAAAGACAGGCAACGGTAGAAGTGTTAGAGTTAAACGATTTACCGGATAGAGAGAATCGCACTACAAGGCTTCGTATTACAGCAAAACCAATTTCAGATAAAGATATAAAGATTATTATTCGGGATTTAGGATTTGGTGAAATTGTTCCTTCTTCTAATAAGGTTTGGGAACATCAAATCTCTATAGCTATAGAGGAGTAATCATGGGTGAATTAATATATTGTAGAAAACCGATTGCAGCAAATCCTTTTTATATTGATGAGGTGGGATTAAACATTTATTCCTTAGAGGAATTATCCTATTATATTTTTCACAACCCTTATCTTTGTGATTTTTCACTTGCAGAAATGGACTTGATTCAATGGATTTCTGATGAGTTGGATGAAAAAGAAGTGGCAAAGCAATTAAAAGAACTTTTATCAGAAAACGCGCCTTTTCATATGTTTGTGGGAAGACTTTTAAGTTCCTGCGGATATTTAACTCAGTCTGAGATTCGCCAGACCATGGAGGTGATAGCCTCTATTGAAAATAAAAGCGAAGGGGAATGTAAAAAGATTCGTGCAGATCGGTTAATGGAAAAGAATAAAATCGAAGATGCAATCTATGAATATGAAAACATTTTACTGGATACAAGTGATTTATCAAATTTTTTAATTGGAGATATTTATCACAACTTAGGCACAGCTTATGCAAGATTATATTTCTTTGGTCAGGCAATCAAGCATTTTGAAAAAGCCTATAGCCTGAATCAGCGTAGGGAAAGTTTAGTTGCTATGTTTTATGCTATTCGATGCAATCGTAATGAGTTGCAATTTGAAGCTGCAGTACAAAAATACAACATACCAGAGGAAGAGGCTGCAAAGTTTAAAAACGATGTCACGGAAGCTTCTACCTGTGAAGAAATTACATCTTTCGGAAAACAGCTAGATGATATGCGTGCAAGTTACGGTTCAGAAGAATTGTATGAGAAGCAGTTGAAAAATATGATAGATGATATTCAAACGAAGTATAACAATATGTGTCGAATGTAAATTGAGGGAAGCGGATGTTTTTTAAAAAGAAACAAAATAAAAAAGAACAATTAGATATTTCCTTTGATAAGGTAGTTTCTGAGATTCAAAAGATTGAAGATTGGGATAATCCAAAAAAAATCGAGCACTATATTCTTGATTCTTGCGAGCATATTATAGCGACCACAAAGGAAATTGAATCCCTAAAGGCAGAATACAGGGTATTAACATCTTATTTAGAAGATATTGATAAGCTTCGGAAACTTCCAAAAGAGGAGTTTAAAGAAATTTCTTTGGTAGCAAAGAATATTGAAGATTTAGATAAATCAAAAAAAATCTTTCAAAGTACGGAACCAAAGTTAGACGAAGAGAAGTTTGTGCTAATGTCTGAAAACGAGCAACAGATTCCCGATACTATTTTAAGAATGCAAAGCAATGAGAGGTATCAGGCTTCTGTAGAAAAAACTATGAAGATGTTAGAGGCAGAAAAAAGTGAATATGAAATAGAGCGAAATGAAATCCTTCATTCTAACAGGTTAATTAGTCGACTTTCTGTATTAATACTGATTACCTTTGCTTCGTTCTTAATACTGGCCTTTGTTTTAAAGAGTTCTGTAGATATGGATATAGGAATGTTTCTTGTTACCATCCTTTTCGTGGCAGCTCTAGGAATATTTCTGATCTTTATGATTCATTCAAAAAATGTTTCGAGAAATCGTGTTTTAATTCGAGAAATTAATAAAAATATTTCCTTGCTAAATGTAGTTCGTATGAAGTATGCCAATGTTACAAAGGCACTTGAGTTTGAAAAAGAGAGATATCAGGTGACAAATTCTTATGAACTTAATTATATTTGGGATGCTTACCTGGATATGGTGAGAGCCCAAGAACAATTTATACAGGATAATGATGATTTAGAATATTTTTCGAAACGTCTTATGAGAATGCTTGCGAAACTTGAATTATATGATGAAAAAATTTGGATGAATCAGATTGCAGCATTGGTACATGCTGATGTTATGAGTGAAGTAAATCACGATTTAGTAGTTCGAAGACAAAATATTCGTGATCAAATATCTGAAAATACAAAATCGGTAAAATCAGAACGTGACGAAATTGACCGACTAATGAAGATTCATAATTATTATGTTCCAGAAATATTAGAAATAATTACATCGGTAGATCGTTTGTGTGGACTGAAAAAACCCACTGTGGTATAATTTCAGTTTGGAAAAATTGTTGAAGGAGTTTAATGGAAATGAAAATTAGAACCAGATATGCACCGTCTCCAACAGGACGTATGCATGTAGGAAATTTAAGAACAGCTTTATATGCATATTTAATAGCAAAACATGAAGGTGGCGATTTCATCCTTCGTATTGAAGATACAGATCAGGAACGTTATGTAGAAGGCGCTGTAGAGATTATTTATCGTACTTTAAAGGATACAGGACTTATTCATGATGAAGGCCCAGATAAAGATGGCGGTGTTGGCCCTTATGTTCAAAGTGAACGCCAAAGCCAGGGGATTTATCTTGAATACGCAAAGAAGTTGATTGAAAAAGGTGAAGCATACTATTGCTTTTGCAATCAGGAAAGACTTGAATCCTTAAAGACGGAAGTTGTAGATGGAAAGGTGATTTCAATTTATGACAAACATTGTTTATCACTATCTAAGGAAGAAGTAGAAAAGAATTTAGCAGAAGGAAAACCTTATGTAATTCGTCAGAACAATCCTCGTGAAGGTAAAACTTCCTTTGAAGACGAAATCTATGGAACAATTGAAGTAGATAACTCTGAACTTGATGATATGATTCTAATTAAGTCAGATGGATATCCTACCTATAATTTTGCTAATGTTGTAGATGACCATTTAATGGGCATTACCCACGTGGTTCGAGGAAATGAATATTTATCTTCTTCGCCAAAGTACAATCGTTTGTATGAGGCCTTTGGTTGGGATGTACCTGTCTATATTCATTGTCCTTTAATTACAAATGAAGAACATCAAAAGCTATCTAAGCGTTCTGGTCATTCCTCTTTTGAAGATTTAATTGATCAGGGATTTGTAAAAGAAGCGGTTGTAAACTTTGTCGCATTACTTGGCTGGAGCCCTGCAGATAATCAGGAAATTATGTCTTTAGAGGAATTGGTAAAAGCCTTTGATTATCACCATATTAATAAATCACCAGCTGTATTTGATATGGTAAAACTTCGTTGGATGAACGGAGAGTATATTAAGGCTATGGATTTTGATAGTTTCTATGAAATGGCAGAACCATACTTAAAAGAAGTAATTACAAAAGATTTGGATTTGAAAAAGATTGCATCTATGGTTCAGACAAGAATTGAAACCTTCCTTGATATTAAAGATCATGTGGATTTCTTTGAAGAGTTGCCAGAGTATGATACAGAAATGTATTGTCATAAGAAAATGAAGACGAATAAAGAATCTTCTCTTTTGGTTTTGCAGGAAGTATTACCTATGCTAGAAGAGTTAGAGGATTACTCAAATGATTCTTTATTTGCAGCTTTAAAGGGATTTGCAGCAGACCATGAATATAAGAATGGTTATGTGTTGTGGCCACTTCGTACAGCAGTTTCTGGAAAACAAAATACTCCAGGTGGCGCTACTGAACTTATGGAACTCTTAGGAAAAGAAGAATCCTTAGTTCGTATTAGAAAAGGAATTGAACTTTTAAGCAATTAACATAATTTGCATATATTTCGACAAGAAGAGCGGAAAGGAATATATGCTAAATGAAAATCAAAAATTGGCTGTAGAACATTATCTTGGCCCATGTCTCACCATTGCCCCTCCGGGGTCCGGTAAGACCAAATGTCTGGTGGAAAGGGTGGTGCATCTTATTACGGTGCATCACATTAAACCTGACAAAATTTTGGTAGTTACCTTTACAAAGGATGCTGCTTGTGAAATGAAAGAAAGATTTTGCAAGGAGTTTACTTCTGATGGAGGGATGCCCTTTTTTGGCACCTTTCATTCTTTATTTTTTCACATCTTAAAAGTAGAAGGATACTATTCAAGCAAAGATATTATACAAAGTAGTGTAGCCTATGCTTTTATGAAGCAGGCTTTATTAGAGTGTAAAATTTCAAAAAAAGATGTCCTGCCTTTTACTGTTATCAAAGAAATATCCCGATGTATTAATTTAAATATGTCATATTCTGATTATATATCAAACACTTTAGAAGATCAGTTTGAAAAGGTGGCAACCTTTTATAAGTCTTTAATGGAACAAAAACATCTGATAGATTTTGATGATATGATGATAAAGGTATATGAATTATTTTTAAAGGATAATGACCTTCGATTAAAATGGCAAAAGAAATTCGATTTTATCTTATTAGATGAAATGCAGGATATTAATGAACTTCAATTTGAGATCATAAAATTACTGTTGCAGGAAGAACAAAATATTTTTGCTGTAGGAGATGATGATCAGTCTATTTATGAATTCCGAGGTTCGAAACCGGATATTATGTTAAATTTTCAAAAGTCGTTTAAAAATACTGCCATTGTGAAGCTAAACATTAATTATCGGAGCCTGCGTCAGATTATAACTGCAGCAAACTGTTTAATCAATAAAAATGTACATCGTTTTCAAAAAGACTGTAGGTGTTTTTTGAATCAATATGGAAGTATTCATTATTTACAATTTGAAAATGAAGCAAAACAGGC
>JAIKXK010000210.1 GCA_024684155.1 Lachnospiraceae bacterium
TTATATGCTTCCTTAGTAGATGGAACAGGACTTGAATTATCCATTGCAAGGAGACTTGTAGAAATTATGTCAGGTGGAATTCAGGCTCATAGTGAGAAGGGAGTGGGAACAGAAATTTTTTTCACAATACCGCAAAAAGTCATAGATAAAACTCCAGCAACACCAATTAGCGTGGAAGGTGATGAATTTCATTTTGTGGCACCAAGGGCCAGAGTTTTAATTGTAGACGATAACGAAATGAATTTAACTATAGCAAAGGCCCATTTAGAACCAATCAAAGTTCAGGTGGACTTGGCTGTCAATGGCAGAGAGGCGTTAGAGAAAATTAAAGAGAATCGTTATGATCTGGTATATATGGATCATATGATGCCGGAAATGGATGGTATAGAAGCAGTACATAAAATACGAGAACAGGAGGGGGATTATTACAAAAATCTTCCCGTAGTTGCTTTAAGTGCCAATGTCTTAGAAAAGTCAAAGAAGCTATTTAAAGACGAGGGTATGGATGATTTTTTGGAAAAGCCAGTGAAGCCAATGGAATTGATTTCCATGACAAGACGTTGGATTCCAAAAGAGAAAATCGAAAAGACAAAAGAGGCTACCTTCGATATTAAAAAAGAAACGGACCTTCCTGTGATTGAAGGCATTGATTCTGAGGAAGGAGTAAAATACTCGGGATCAAAAAACAGATGGTTAGAAATGTTAGCAGATTTCTATCATATTATTGACTTTAAGTATAAAAAGATAGAAGATGATTTGGAAAATGGAGATATAAAATCCTATACCATAGAAGTCCATGCCCTAAAAAATACTGCACGTTTAATAGGTGCCATGGAATTGTCAGAAGAGTTTTACGAATTAGAAAGACTTGGAGATGAAGAAAAGGTAGAGGAGATTCACTTAAAAACGAAGAATGTATTAGAGCATTTTCTAAGTTATAAAAAAGTATTAGAGCCTTTTGCAATGACGGGACTTGAAGCAACAAAGAATGTGGTATCTAATGAGGAAATTATTGAAGTTCTAACTCAAATTAAAGATGCAATGGATGGATTTGATTTAGACGGAGCTGATGCGGGTATGGAAGTATTAAATACCTACACGGTTCCAGAGGAATATAAGGAACGAATGAAAAAGTTACGTGCTTTAGTAGCGGATGTTGCTATGGAAGATGTAATAAAAGAAACGACAGCGCTAATAGAAGAATTAACTAAATAAGAGGTTGAGTGATATGAGACGTGACAGTATTTTGTTCGTGACAGAGGGAAAGAATTACCTGGACGAATCTATTCGAGATAATTTAACAGAAAATGGGTTTAAGGTAGTACAATGTCTACCTGATAAGGAGGCTCTTGAAAAAGCCACTATGAGATCTGCAGAAGCCATGTTTTTATTTGTGGAGGATAAATTATTAAATGCTGCAAATAAATTAGAGGCAATAAAGGACATTGTACTGCAGGAGGATTTGCCTTTATTTTTACTGGGGCAAAAGGAGGATGTTCAAAAGGCTCAGACCTATCTGCCTCCTCATACAGTACAGGAGTCTTTCGTTCGACCGATTGACATCAAGGAAGTGGCCATTCGTGTACGAATGACAGTAGATCGATTCTCTGGGGAAGAGAGAAGAAATATTTTAGTGGTAGATGATTCGGGAGCTTATCTTCGAAGCGTAAGAGAGTGGCTCGGAGATCGCTATCAGGTAACCCTGGCAAATTCCGGAACCATGGCTATTAAGTCTATGACATTAAAAAAACCGGATTTGATTTTACTAGATTATGAGATGCCAGTGGTGGATGGAAAACAGGTCTTAGAAATGATTCGTTGGGAACCTGAGTTTTCTGAAATACCGGTTATCTTTTTGACGGGAAAAAATGATAAGCAAAGTATTATGGATGTTATGGGCCTAAAGCCAAGCGGATATTTATTGAAAACCATGGAACCTATAGAGATTATCCGGGCAGTCGATGATTTTTTTGCAAAACATAGATTTTAAAAAGGATGAGACATGAAGGGATTAGAGAATAAAGAAGTAAATCAAATCGTAGCTGAAATTATTAAAGATTACGATAAGGATAGAGATATTGATAAGATGGCCATTTTTGATCAGCCAGATAAAATGGTAATCAAGGAAATTGTGAATAAATTGCTTCGTATTGTTTATCCAGGCTACTATAGAGATAAGGTTTATCGAAGCTATAACATTCAGGGGAATCTTACGGTATTAATTGAGGATGTGTTATACAACCTTAGTAAGCAGATTGCAATAGTTTTAAAGTACGATTGCAGAGATGGAAAACCGGATGAGATGAAAATTCAGGAACAGGCCTATTGCCTGACATTGAAATTCTTTTCCCGTATTCCTATGATTCGTGAATATGTAGATACAGATTTAGAGGCTACGTATCAGGGAGATCCTGCGGCCTATAACAAGGATGAAATTATTCTTTGCTATCCGGGATTAATGGCGACGACTATTAATCGATTGGCCCATGAATTATTTTTATTAGAGATTCCATTAATTCCAAGAATGATGACAGAATATGCGCATTCCAAAACAGGAATTGATATTCATCCAGGAGCAACCATAGGAAAATACTTTTTCATTGATCATGGTACTGGCGTTGTAGTTGGTTCTTCCACTGTAATTGGAAACCATGTAAAGGTCTACCAGGGTGTAACCTTAGGTGCTCTTTCTACCAGTGGTGGACAGGCCCTTCATGGAACAAGACGTCATCCCACTATTGAAGACAATGTTACCATTTATTCAGGAGCTTCTATTTTAGGTGGAGATACTGTAATAGGAGAAGGTTCTGTTATAGGATCCAATGCCTTTATTACAAAGTCCATTCCGGCAGGCACAAAGGTGACCATTAAGAATCAGGAACTTCAGTTTAAGGATAAGGATGGAGTCATCTTTTAAGAGAAGATGTTTCTTCAATATTGTATCATTTGCTGAGCAACAAAAAATAAAGATTGTTACTTTTGTGACAATATGATATATTCGTTTAGAAATATAATTGCATCGGATTGTATCGAAAGAACTGTACCGAAGAAGCAATACAAATAATCTCCCGCTTTGAGTAAGACCAGACGTTCATCTTTTAGAGAGCGATCAGGCAGTTTGATAACAGGAGGTGGTGCCATGAAAATAGGATTTATTGGCGCCGGTAAGGTTGGTTGTTCCCTTGGAAAATATTTTAAGGATAAGGGGAAAGATGTTGTGGGTTACTATAGTAAAACACCAGCGTCGTCAAAAACAGCAGCCGAGTTTGTAGGCACGAATTATTTTGAATCTTTGGAGACAGTCGTATCAGAAAGCGACTGTCTTTTTTTTACTGTGAATGACGCATCGATTTCTGATGTGTGGAGGGAAGTAAAAAAACTGGATGTTTCCGGAAAGATTATTTGTCATTGCAGTGGAGCAAAGTCCGCTTCGGTATTTGAAGGCATTGATGAAGCAGGAGCCTTTGGATTTTCTCTTCATCCCATATCGCCTTTTTCTTCCAAATTCGATTCATATAAAAATGTAAAAGATGCGTTTTTTACCTTAGAAGGAAATGAGAAAAAGTATTCTGTTATGGAAAACTTTTTAAAGGAATTAGGACTAAATGTCACCATTATTTCGGGAGAAGATAAGGTGAAGTATCATAGCGCCTGTGTATTTGCATCAAATCTTGTGGTGGGTCTTTTAGATGATGCTATGGGAATCCTGGAAGAAACGGGATTTTCAAAAGAGGATGCAAAAAATGCTCTGGCTCCCCTTATTTTACAAAACGTACATAGCATTTTGGAAAAGGGAACCACAGAGGCATTAACCGGACCTATGGAGCGATGTGATACGGAAACCGTAAAGGCTCATCTGGATGCATTAGAGGGAAATAAAAAGGAAGTTTATAAAACACTTTCAAAGGATTTGCTTCGTATTTCAAAGGAAAAGCATAAGGAAAAAGATTTTTTAAATATGGAGAATTTATTAAATTAAAGGAGCACTACAATGAGTAAGAGAACAGTAACAACATTACAAAAGCAGAAAGAAGAAGGTATTAAAATTTCTATGGTGACCGCTTATGACTATACTACGGCAACACTTGTAGAAGCTTCCGATATTGATATGGTTTTGGTAGGGGATTCTTTGGGAATGACCATGCTAGGTTATGACGACACCTTATCTGTAACCATGGAAGATATGATTCACCATTCAGCAGCAGTATCTCGTGGATTAAACAATACCTTTTTAGTAACGGATATGCCGTTTTTGTCTTATCAAACTTCTGTTTATGATGCAGTAGTAAATGCAGGAAGATTAATAAAAGAAGGACATGCTCAGGCAGTAAAATTAGAAGGTGGAGTAAAGGTAAAGGAACAAATTCGCGCTATTGTAGATGCAGATATTCCAGTTTGTGCCCACATTGGATTAACTCCCCAGTCAGTAAATGCCTTTGGTGGATTTAAGGTCCAGGGAAAAGATGAGGCAAAGGCAAAACAGCTCATTGAAGATGCAAGAGCAGTCCAGGAAGCAGGTGCCTTTATGGTAGTATTAGAATGTGTACCAGCAAAGCTTGCAGAGATGATTTCAAAGGAACTTACCATTCCTACCATTGGAATTGGTGCAGGAGCTGGATGTGATGGTCAGGTGCTTGTATACCAGGATCTTTTAGACATGTATGAAAAGATGAAACCAAAATTTGTAAAACATTTTGCTCATGTAGGTGATGAAATGAAGGCTGGATTTAAGGCTTATGATGCGGAAGTAAAGGCAGGTACCTATCCGGCAGAGGAACACACATTTAAAATTTCTGATGAAGTACTAGGACGTTTGTACTAATAAATCCTATTAGAGTAAAGTTTAAAATATGAAGGTAACAGGAAAGAGGTTAGAAGAAACAGATGTTAGTTGCAGAAAAAATTGCAGATGTAAAAGCAAATGTAAAGAATTGGAAAAAAGAGGGAAAAACCATTGGCTTGGTGCCAACTATGGGTTACTTACATGAAGGTCATGCATCTTTGATTAAAAGAGCAAGAGAGGAAAATGATATTGTTATTGTTTCAGATTTTGTAAATCCAATTCAGTTTGGACCAAAGGAAGATTTAGCCACTTATCCAAGGGATTTTGATGCAGACTGCAAATTATGTGAGTCCTTAGGAACTGATTTGATTTTCCATCCAGAACCATCAGAAATGTATGAAGATAATTTCTGTTCTTATGTAGGAGTTAATACTTTATCTGAAAATTTATGTGGAAAGAGTCGCCCAATTCACTTCAATGGTGTTTGCACAGTAGTGACAAAGCTCTTTATGATTTCAGAAGCAAATCGCGCTTACTTTGGACAAAAGGATGCTCAGCAGCTTGCTATTGTTACACGTATGGTTCGTGATTTAAATTACAATATTGAGATTATTGGATGTCCAATTATTCGTGAGGAGGATGGACTTGCAAAATCATCAAGAAACACCTATCTTAATCCAGAGGAGAGAAAAGCTGCATTAATTTTACACAAAGCTTTGACTCGGGGTGAGGAAATGGTGCGTGGTGGTGAAAAAGATGCCGCAAAGGTAAAGGCAGAAATTACATCTATCATCGAATCAGAACCAAAGGCTAAAATTGATTATGTAGAAATTGTAGACTGGAATCAGTTACAGCCAATTGAGAAGATTAATCAGGAAATTTTATGTGCCATTGCTGTTTATATTGGAAAGGTACGTTTAATTGATAACTTTATTGTGACAGAAAAATAATGTAATTATTGCAAAACTCATAAAGGAGATATGTCATGCAGTTAGAAATGCTAAAAGGAAAAATTCACAGAGCTGTTGTAAAACAGGCGGAGCTTGATTATGTGGGAAGTATTACCATTGACTCAAAGCTCTTAGAGGCAGCTGGTATTTTAGAATATGAAAAAGTAGCAGTTGTGGATGTGGAAAATGGAAAACGTTTAGAGACTTATACCATTGCAGGTGAACCTGGTAGTGGAATGATTTGTCTAAATGGTGCTGCAGCACATTGCGTTGATGTGGGAGATCATGTCATTATTATGTGCTATGCAACCTTGGATGAGAAAGAAGCAAAGACTCATAAACCTAAGGTGGTTTTTGTAGATGAAAATAACCATATTGCCAGAAAGACCAACTATGAAAAACATGGTCGTCTTGCCGATATGTAGGTGTTTGGAAGGGCGTTATAGATAAAGGAAACGATTATGAGCTTAGAAGGAAAGACAATTATTCTTGGAGTATCAGGAAGTATTGCAGCGTATAAAACAGCATATTTAGCCAGTGCTTTAGTAAAACAGAAGGCAAAGGTTCATGTAATCATGACAAAAAATGCCACAAATTTTATTAATCCCATTACCTTTGAAACTTTAACGGGAAATAAGTGCTTGGTGGATACGTTTGACAGAAATTTTGAATTTCAGGTAGAACATGTTTCTTTGGCAGAACAGGCGGACCTTATGATGATCGCCCCGGCATCTGCCAATGTAATAGCAAAGCTTGCCAATGGACTGTGTGATGATATGCTAACCACTACGGCTTTAGCTTGTGAAGCCCCTATGATATTGGCGCCAGCTATGAATACTCATATGTATAATAAGCCTGTTACTCAGATTAATTTGTCAAAGTGTGCAAATTTGGGAATGACAGTCCTTACGCCAGCTGAGGGACGATTGGCTTGTGGTACTACCGGGGTTGGAAAAATGCCAGAGCCAGAGGATTTGCTTGAAGTCATTTTATTTATGATTGAAAGAGAAAAGACACTGGCAGGAAAGAAGGTTTTAGTCACTGCAGGACCTACAAGAGAAGCACTGGACCCGGTGAGATTTTTGTCAAATCATTCTACAGGAAAAATGGGATATGCCATTGCTTCTCAGGCTGCAAGGATGGGAGCAGAGGTGACTTTGGTGTCAGGACCTGTAAATCTTAAGGCGCCTTTAGGGGTAGAGGTAATAGATATTGTATCAGCGGAAGATATGTATGAGGCTGTTACTTCAAGATTTGAAGAAAGTGATATTGTTGTGAAAGCGGCAGCAGTGGCAGACTTTACACCAAGGGAAGTCTGTGAGGATAAAATAAAAAAATCAGGGCGAGAAGAGGCTTCTTTAGAACTTACTTCTACCAAGGATATTATTAAGGCCTTAGGAGAAAAGAAAACACATCAGTTTTTATGTGGCTTTTCAATGGAAACAAAAAATTTAGAACAAAATTCCAGAGAAAAACTGGAAAAGAAAAACTTAGATATGATTGTGGCAAATAATCTAAAAGATGAAGGCGCAGGCTTTGGTACAGATACCAATGTTGTAACACTAATCACAAAAGATAAGGAAGAACATTTGCCTATATTAAGTAAGGAAGATGTTGCTTATGAAATTTTAAGCAGAATAAATCATTATTTAAAAAAATAGAGATAGAGTAGGATGTAATCTATGATACAATAAACAAGGTGTGTAAATAACATACCTTGTTTTTATTTAAGGGAAATAATAAGGAGAATTGGGGAATGTCGGAAAAGAAGATTACAGGGGAAGCTGAGCTTACCTTTATGGAAGCTACGAGTATTATTGTTGGTCACGGTGTAGGGTCTGGAATTTTATCGGTGCCCTTTTTAGCATCAAGAAATACCTGGTGGGATATTTTGTGGATTGTGGCTCTGGCCTATAGTATTAATCTGGTGATGCATTATATGATTGCGGAACTATCCTATAACAACAATGGTGCTCAGTTTATTAAATGTTTTGAAAATGAGTTGTTTACCGGTAAATTTAAAAAGATTGCCACCTGGGTGGCTTTTGGCCTTTTAGGTTTATCTGTACTTGTAAATGTTGCCGGCTTTATTGCAGGAGCATCGGCTGTACTTCGAAATTGGTTTGGCATTCCGGATTGGGCAGGTATGCTTTTATATTATGCCTTTGCGGCATTGATTGTTTTTTTTGGAATGAAGCTGGTTGGAATTTGCGAAAAGATTTCTGTTTTTGCAATGGTAGGAGTCATTGGAATATTATTTGTGGCAACTATGATTTCTGACACTTCAGCTTTACCAAATACCTTTGTGGCAGAATCAAATCTATTGGCACTGTTTAGTATGGTCTCCTTTTCACTTTCGGCTGTAATGTCTGTACCACAGGTGGTAAAGGGATTAAAAGGAAATACTGCTCGTATTCGAGGTTCCATTGCAGCAGGTATGGGAATTAATGTGGGACTAATCTTAATAGTGACATTTATGACTTTGCTTGGTGCCGGAAAAGGAATTAGTGAAGATGGAGCACTTGTAGATTTAGCAAATCACTTAGGTGGTTGGGTGGCTATTGTTGGATATGTGTTTTCTCTTTTGGCTCTTTCCACCTCTTTTTGGGCAAATACCCTAAATCTTAGAGATATTGTACATGAACAGACAAAGTGGAGCATTAAAATCAGTTACTTAATAGCAACTCTTCCATGTCTTATTCTGGCTTTAATAGGAGTGGAATCCTTTGTAGGATTTACAAGACTTGCATCTGTTATTCAGGTACTTACAGGAATAGGAATTATTATTTCCTATAATCGTTCGAGAAAAAGAGAAAAAGTAGCACCGATTTGTGGAATATTTGGAATATGGCCCTTCCAGATCCTTGTAGTGTTAAGTTCCCTTTTGGCTACTGTAGGAGCGGTGCTGTCGGTAAAATAATATAGTCGAAAATGCATAAAATAGAGTGTTTTATCCTCTTGTTTTGAGTGTCATTTCCATAGAAAATAATGAATGGAGATGGAAACAAAACAGGGGGATTTTTTTATGAAAAGTCTTTTGGAAAATTTTATTTATGGGGGAGATTATAATCCGGAACAGTGGTTAGATTGTCCCGATATATTAGATGAGGATCTTCGCCTGATGAAAAAAGCGCATATTAATTGCGTAACCTTAGGGGTGTTTTCCTGGTCTTTACTTGAGCCAAAAGAAGGTCAGTATGAATTTGAGTGGTTAGAAAAGATCATCCATAGGTTGTATGAAAATGGTATTTTCACCATTCTGGCCACGCCTTCTGGAGCCAGACCAAAGTGGCTTTCAGATAAATACCCAGAAGTACTTCGTACAAGAGAAGACAGAACAAAGTACCTTTATGGCGGCAGACATAATCACTGTTTTACGTCTCCTATCTATAGAGAAAAAGTTGGAGCTATTAATAGAGAATTGGCAAAGCGTTTTGGGAAAAATTCTGCGGTAATTCTTTGGCATATATCAAACGAATTTGGAGGAGAATGTCATTGCCCGCTGTGCCAAAATGCATTTCAAGTCTGGCTTCAAAATAAATACAAAACCATTGATAATTTGAATAAGGCCTGGTGGACTACCTTTTGGAGTCACACCTATACAGAGTTTGCGCAGGTAGAAAGTCCTTCTTCTATAGGAGAAAATTCTCTTCATGGGCTGGTGTTAGACTGGAAGCGTTTTACTACGGATCAGAATATCGACTATATGAAAAGCGAGATCGAGGAATTGAGAAAAGGTGGAGCCTTACAGCCTGTAACCACGAACTTTATGTATGATATTCCTGAGGCAAACTATACAAAGATGGCAAAGGAATTAGATATAATTTCCTGGGATACCTATCCAACCTGGCATAAGTATAAAGAAGATGATATGGCGGTGGCTTTGGACAACAGCATGCAACATGATTTCATGCGTTCCCTCCAACACAAACCCTATTTAATGATGGAAAGTTG
>JAIKXK010000255.1 GCA_024684155.1 Lachnospiraceae bacterium
TACACAGGGTTCTATTTATGAAGTATCAGAAGATGATCCGGCTTTCGGACATTATATAGACGTATATGTAAGTGAACCTGTTGTTGCAGCAACCTTCTCAAATCTATTGGTAAAAGAAGAAGGTAGATTAATTGGAAATGACAGTCTTTGGACTGGATACAATGCCTGGTTTGCACCTGGATTTAATATTCATCGTACTCCTTATAATGGACGTAACGTGGAATACTATTCAGAAGATCCTGTACTTATGGGTGTTTGCGGAACAAATATTCATACAGAGTTAAATAAATATGGTGTTGTTACTGTTGTAAAACACTTTGCGTTCAATGATCAGGAAAGTAACCGGGATGGTCTGGCAGTGTTCTTGAATGAACAGGCTGGTAGAGAAAATGAACTTCGTGGATTTGAAATTGCAATTCGCGATGGCGGTGTGAAGGGAATTATGACAACCTTTAACCGTATTGGCTGTACCCATGCTGGGGCAAGCAAAGGTCTTATGAATGGAATCCTACGTGGTGAATGGGGATTCAAAGGACAGGTAATTACAGACTCAGTTAAGTCTTCAAAATACTTCTTGCCAAAAGAATGTATTGTAGCAGGAAACAATGAAATGCTTGGTGGTTCCAACAATGGAGAAACATGGGGCTTTACAGAAAGTACTGTATCAGAAGATATCGTATTACAGGCAATGCTTCGTGATAGTTACCACAAGAAGTTATATACCTATGTAAATAGTAACTTAATGAATGGTATGGATGAGAATTCTACGGTAGATGGAAGTATGGGATGGCAGACATTATTAAAGGTTTGCATCGTAATTGCTGCTTTGGGATTCGCAATCTTTTTGATTCTTTTTATACTTGCTTACAAAAAGGAAGGAGAACATGGAAATGACAGATAAAAAATTAGAGAGTCTGGATTTCACCACAGGAATTCTGACATTGATATTTACCTTTTTTGGTGGTGTGTTATTTGCCTTTAGTTATTCTACAAGTTATTATACCTTTGGAACCGGTGCATCCGGTATTATAATGGCATTTATTGTTTTAGCAGTAGTATGCAATGCATTAGATTTGATTTTTACAAAAATAAATCCTGATGCATTCTGGGTGAAACTTTTAACCTTTGGAACCATTGGTTTTCTCGCTGCCTCAGCGATTTTATTAATCGGTGATCGTGTAGAAGGAATTGGTAATACCATCATTACTGACTATGATGCCGGACACGGTGGAGAAGAAGCGATTTATTATTCCATCGCTGGTGCAGTAATGTTATTAATCGCTATGATTCTAAATATCATTGGAGCCTTTAGTGGAAAAGCTGTTGTAGAAGTAGAAAAACAGGTTAAGAAAAAATTAATTTCCGTAATTGCTTCTGCCGTTGGTGGTTGTGTTGTTATGGTTGCGCTTTTCTCAGTTATGGGAACAGGAAGTGGTGCAGCAGGTGGAAGTGGCACTGCAGGTGCTGGAGAAGGAACAACCTATACCATTTCTTACAACCAGAATAATAACAACATTGAAAACCTCCCTGAATATCAGTTTTTAACAGGAAGTTGCTCAGGACTTGTAAAGGCAGATAGTCGTTTTTATGTTGATGTAACACTTACATTGTTTGAAGATGGAACTTATAATATTTACTCTGATGCCTATGTAATTGAACAGGGGAAGAGAGCTGAAGTTGGTGACGAAACCGGACTTGGTTTAGTATTTACAATGGATGCAAAAGGAACCTATACAGATAATGGAGATGGAACTGTAACAACAAGTGAAGCAGAAAGTGCAACACTTGAAATGGAAACAGATACTTATTCTGTTCAGATGAAACCTATGCTTAATATGAAAATAGGTGATAATGAAGAGGATGGAGTTTATACAAGTGATGAATACGGCGCAGACGTATTAGATCTTGTTCCTGAAACAATCTTTGTATTAGAAGATGGAGCGATTGTTTCCTGGGATTATGCAAATCCTGAAGATGCAAAAGAAGTAGAAGAGGAAGCAGAAAATGCAGACTCAGAGGAAACTTCAGATGAAGAGGCTGGTGAAGAGGCTGAAGGAGAGGAAGCTTCTAGTGAAGAGGTTGAAGGAGAGGAAGCAGACGCTGAATCTAGTGCAACACTTTCAGGAACTTATAAAAGTGGAGATGGCGCAACTACAATCACTTTTAACGAAGATGGTACCTATGTATTTGCCTTCCCGGAACACAATATTGAAGATCCAGGAACTTATACCTATGATGGAACTACATTGGTAATCACAAATGCCAATGGTCAGGAAATGACAGCGGAAGGTAGTCCTCTTACCTTTACTTATGTAAGTTCACTTTCAGATCAGTTAACTGGTGAATTTAGCGTAACACCATAAGAAAAATTTCTAGAAACACACGCGGCGCTTTCCTAACAGGAGGCGTCGTGTCTTGTTTTATAGAGAAAGGAAAGCAAAATGAGAAAGATGAAAATGGAATCTGTGTCTTGGACACAAAAAAATCCTGAATATGAGAAAAAAGAAATTGCTTTTGAGGCTGATGTTAATCAGGAGGAAAATAAACTTCTGAATATTTATACGGATTTAGAAGACCAAATTTGGAATGGGTTTGGTGGAGCAGCCACGGAAAGCGCTGGATACGTTTATTCCAAACTTCCAAAGGAAAAGAAAAAGCTTTTTTTAGAAAAATATTTTGGAAAAGATGGCTTGAATTATAAGACCATCCGTGTGCCTATTGACAGTTGTGATTTTTCATTAGAGCAGTTTGAGGCAGGAAAAGATGGAAGTTGTGAAGACTTTTCTATGGAGCGGGCTGGAAAATATATTCTACCTTTATTAGAAGATATTAAAGCTTATACCAATAACCACATCTCTTTATTTCTATCACCATGGTCTCCTCCGGTAGCCTTTAAGGATGTGGACACAAGACATGCCGGCGGAAGATTAAAAAAAGAATGTTATGATGCCTATGCTCTTTATCTTTGCCGTTATATTGAAGAATATGAAAGTCGTGGATATAAGGTGAAAATGCTTTCCATTCAAAATGAAGCAAAAGCGGTGCAGACCTGGGATAGTTGTGTATATACGGCTAAGGAAGAAAAAGATTTTTTAGTAAACCATTTAAAACCAGCTTTGGTAAAAAGGAATCACGAAGAGATTTTGGTATTTATTTGGGACCACAATAAGGAGCGGGTATTTGATCGGGCTAGAGTGACCCTTTCTGGAGAAGGAAGTGACTGTGCAGATGGAATGGCCTTCCATTGGTACAGTGGAGATCATTTTGAAATGCTTGATTTATTTCGAAAACAGTTTCCAAATAAGAAATTGATTCTTTCAGAAAGTTGCTTGGAATACAGTATTTTAGATGTAAGCAATCCATTTTTTAACGCTGCAAAGATTGCTCATGAA
>JAIKXK010000271.1 GCA_024684155.1 Lachnospiraceae bacterium
AAATTCACCGTCATTATCTATTACCACATCCGAACCTGCGCGATACTCTTCATCGCTTAACTGGCTCTTCATTATAGCTTCTGTCTTGGCATCATCATATGTAATGGAATACTGAGATTTAGCCTCCCAAAATAAGTGGAACAAAAATCCGCCTATTATGATTACGATAAAGAAAGACCTTTCATTAAATGATTCCTTATCTTCAAGCAGTATCCAAAGCAAGCAACCAACAAAGACCAATAACTGATAGTATCCTAACACTTTCGACGCCGCCGAATACCCCTTAGCGCTCATAAATGAATCCAGCCATTTTGGAAAATCTACTCTATGATTTCTAATTTGGTTAATCCAGAATGATTGATAAGTTGGTTCTGTCCACATTGATGCTATTTTCTGAGAAAAGAATTCAAAAGCGTAATGACTGTTTTCTTTGAACAGAGCTACTCTTGATGCTATTTCTGCCTTAGCCACTTCCTCTTGAATTTCTGTGATACAGCCACTATCTAAATAAGTATCATAATTATAGCCATTGGACCAGCCTGGAGCATGCATTTCATCCTGTAATCCCATAGTTACAAATGACCAACTGCTCACCCCTTGGTCAAGATAATATCCTGTTTTTTGTTCAAGGAGTACAACAGGTAATTTATTAAATATAAAAAACGCAATACCAGTTGCAAATATAAAAACCAAGCCCTTTATAAAAAGCTGTTTTTCTTTTACTGACATAATAAAAGCGTAGATAATCATAGCAATCATTATTATCAGTACATTATTTTTCACTTGAATTGCAACTGCGATTAATCCAGCACTTACAACCATATGCTGCCATTTCTGCCCTTTTAAAAAGAGAAGCTCAAAATAAAAAGCAGCCGCAGCCAGTGCAATACTGCAAATATTTCCATATACAAAAGATGTGTACATTATAAGTGGAAAGAATACTATGCCTTGGCTCAAGGTAATCACCTGAGATATACGGGAACATCCAAACTGCTCCATCACATCTACAATCTTTTTATATAGCAATACCAATCCAAAACAATTCACTAATTGAAAGCCCATTACATTGTAATCGCCAAAGATACTTCCACATAAGTATTCAATGATTGTAAGCCCTGCCTGGTTCTTCCATCTATCCAGGTATCCTCCAGGTTCCATCATAGAAAAGTCATTATGTCTCAGCTTATAAGCACTTGACATCACATCCAATTGATCTGAACCAGGAACAAACTGTGTCATAAAAACCCAAACGATGGATAAAGCAAAAACAACTAACAATAAAGTCCATTTTATCCTTTTATATGTTTTATCATCGTCTAATTTGCCCTTAACTTTTTCCCAAACGCCCCACTTTTTCAGCCATACCAATAGAGCAAAAAATATTATCAAAAGCAATATATTTGTCGCAACATTATCTTTGCAGAAATATGTAATCTCATCTTCAAGGCTTGTAATAAAGCAGGTAGACATGATACTCATAATTACCAATACTGCAAAAATAGCCGTGGCAAATAATACCACAGCATTTCTATATATAGTGTTTAACCCCTGTCCGATTTTTTCCATCTTTCTCCCTCATCGCAAAAAGCCACAAAAACTTACAACATTACAGTACACTAAATACCCATTGCTTTAATTGTTTCAGCTACAACGATTTTCTTATCAAATATTTTTTCCATTCTTGTTCTACCAAACAACCCCATTTTTCTTCGTTCGTCATAATTAAGCATGCAGAACTTTTTCATGGCATTATACAAAGAAGTTGCATTTTGCTTTTCCACCAAAAATCCGCTTATTCCATCATCAACAGCCTCTAAGCATCCGTGGATATTAGTAGTAATAACAGGACGTCCCGATGAGGCACATTCTAAATTCGTATTAGCCATTCCCTCATGCCAAGAAGGTAATACAAGACAATGGCATTTTTCTATGAAAGGAACAACATTTGCTTGGTATCCATGGTATGAAAGCCATCCTTCCTCCTGATATTTTTCTAATATAGTAGTATAATCTTCTTCACACCAGCCCAAAACGTCCAGATGACATTTTATTCCTTCGCTTAGAAGCATTTTCATAGCTTCCAACAATTCAGCTATACCCTTTTCGTGCATTACCCTTCCAACAAAAAGGAAGTTTGTAGTATCGCAGTCTTTCACATATGGTAACACTGAAAACTCATCAACATTCACACCTGCGCCATGTA
>JAIKXK010000151.1 GCA_024684155.1 Lachnospiraceae bacterium
AAATAAAAGAAGATATTGTTTTAGCTGTTATAGGAGAAAAGAGTAAAGACAGTGGTGAAGCAGCAAGTAGAGCAAATATTGATTTGAAACAAGAAGATATTTTGCTTGTAGAAAGTCTTAAGGCAGTGGGTAAAACTGTTATTACAATAGTGTTTAATGGTAGACCGCTTCCTTTAACAGATGTAGCAAATAATTCAGATGGATTAATAGAAGCCTGGGCTTTAGGAGTAGAAGCAGGAAACGCGTTAGCAAATATATTATATGGAATTACGAATCCTTCGGCTAAATTAACAACTACCTTCCCGTATACTGCAGGACAGTGCCCTGTTTATTATGATCACATTAATACCGGAAGACCAGCTACTGATTTTAGATTTACATCAAAACATGTGGATTTGCCATTAGAAGTACAGTTTCCATTTGGTTTTGGGTTGAGTTATTCCACATACGAATATCAAAATTTCACTGCTAATTGCAAGGATAATTATATTACAGCAAAAGTGACAATCAAGAATACTGGAAAGTTCGCAGGAAGTGAAATTGTTCAGTTTTATTTTAGAGATCCTGTAGCAGGACGGGTTCGACCGGTACAAAAACTGATTGGCTTTAAAAAAATATATTTAGAACCAGGGGAAGAAAAAGAAGTTTGCTTTTCTTGTAATGCAGAAGCGTTTGGTTACTACGATCAAAGGATGAATTATATAGTGGATAAGGGTGAAATTGAACTCATGGTTGGCCGTTCGTCAAAAGATGTGGACTGTGTGACAGTTTTTGTAGATGAGGAGATGTAAAGCTATGTTAGAAAAATCAAAATGGATTTATCATCCGCTGGATAATAAAGAAAGCAGGTTGGTACCTGTTTTTAAAAAGAAGTTTCAAGTAAATAAGGGATTGACAGAGGCACATTTAAAAATCACTGCACACGGTGTATATGAACCTTTGATCAATGGCAGAAAAATTACTAATAAAAAATTCATGCCGGGATTAACTAGCTATTACTATCGATTACAAGTTCAAGAATTTGATATCAAAAATTACTTAAGTTTAGGTGAGAATGAATGGATTACACAAGTTGGTGATGGTTGGTGGAGATGGAATAATAATTTTGGCTATCAACTCGCTTTACTAGGTGAGATTGAGCTTGTTTATAAAAATGAGAATGATGAAACCCAGATTGTAAATATTCCAACAGATGAAAGCTTTTTGGTTCGTACAGAATATATTCAAGCTTCGGATTTACAAATGGGCGAAATCTATGATGCAACGAAAGAAGAGGAACCATGGGTATCAGTTTTGACACAGGAGCTAGATGACAAAGTGGAACTGATTGCAGATGAGTCAGAACCAATTAGAGAAAAAGAAGTTTTTCAAGGTCAAGCATTTAAGGATTCAAATGGGGATGTAGTAGTTGATTTTGGCCAAAATATTTGTGGTGCTATAAAGATGACGCTACGAGGAACTACAAAGGGACAAAAAATTCACATCAAACATGGCGAATTATTAAATCCTGAAGGACGTTTTTCTACAGCAAATTGTGATGGAGGAAAGGAAAAATTTCAGGAAATCACCTATATATGTAATGGAAATGCAGTTGAATTATATCAACCTGAGTTTTCTTATTTTGGATTCCGCTACGCCCTTGTGGAGGGGTTAAATGAAAAGCAAATTCAAAGTACTCTTGCAAAAAAAGAAATGGATGAAAACTATTGTTGTTTTGAGTCCATTGCCATTTATTCGGATTTAG
This sequence comes from Lachnospiraceae bacterium, assembly GCA_024684155.1. GTDB lineage: Bacteria > Bacillota > Clostridia > Lachnospirales > Lachnospiraceae > JAILEN01. Next base: position 1,745 of record JAIKXK010000151.1, read on the forward strand.
AAGAAGTAGGAGACTTTGAGTGTTCTAATGAGAATATTAATCAGCTTGTAAAAAATGCAAGATGGAGTCAAAAAGGAAATTTCTTAGATGTTCCCGTAGATTGTCCTACAAGAGAAAGAAATGCATGGACCGGGGACGCACAAATATATGTAAATACAGCCTGCTATTTCATGAATTGTGAGAAGTTTTTTTTAAAATGGCTAAAAGATCAAAGCATTGAGCAATATGCATCAGGAAAAGTTGGTATTACATTTCCATCTACATCTAGCGTGCATAACCCAGAGGAGCTAGCTTTTGTAAAAGAAAAGGATAGCAATATGGAATTGGCTGGACCAGAAGGAAATGGAAATATAGGGGAAGATAGTGTTGGCTGGGGTGATTCAGCTGTACATCTTCCATATGAATTATATCGCATGTATGAAAATATTGATTTTATAAAGGAACATTATGCTACTGCGAAAAAGTGGTTGGAATATTCTTTGAAATCAATGAAAGAAGAAAATCCATATTATAAGGATGCTGATTGGTATCAGTATGGAGATGGAGAATTCATTTATGATTCAAAATTCCACTATGGAGAATGGAATGAGCCATTACCTCCGTCAAAAGAAACTATCGAATTCTTCCGTACAGGTGGTAAACCTTCGGAGTATGTGAAGTATATGGCAACATTTGGTCAACCAGAGGTTGCAACAGCTTATACGAAACGAAGCTGTGATGAAATGATTCAGATGGCTAAGTTATTACTTCAATATTTGAATCAAAACGGAAGTGTAGATAATATCTCCAAAGAAGATTTAGAAAAAGATATACAACGATATGAGTATTATTCGAAAGAAATAAAAAGGTGCTATAACAACTACATGATTCATGAGGATGGAACCATTAAAGAAGGCCATCAGGCTCCTTATGTAAGAGCATTGGCACTGAATCTGGTGGATCAAAATCATTATAATCTGGTAGTTGATAAATTAAAAGATGAGATAAAAAAGGCAGATTATCACCTAAATACTGGATTTTTAAGTACTGGATATTTGCTACCTGTTCTAGCAGATTGTGGATTAAAGGAAGAAGCATTTCGCATATTAGAACAAACAGATAGTCCAGGCTGGCTTCATCCAGTTACAATCGGAGCCACCACAATTCCGGAAAACTGGACTGGTTTCGATGAATTTAGAGATAGTTTAAACCACTATAGTTTTGGTGCTGTTTGTCAATTCTTATTTGAGTATGTAGGAGGAATTCGTCCCAAAAAAGAAGAAAATGGATTTTCTCATATTGAACTTCGACCATTACTGGGGGGATCTCTTACCTATGCAAAGGCAACTTACAAAACGAAATGGGGACTTATTCAATCGGAATGGAGACTGGAGAATAAGAAGTTCTCTTATCAATGTGAGATACCAGAGGGGGTTATAGCAGATCTTTATCTACCAGATGGTAGAATAGAACAATTATGTGGTGGTACCCACAGTTTTTAAAGTTGAAAGGAAATACTAAAAATGAAGAGTAAAATGAAAAATCTAAAAAATGGGGTTTTTTGGTCAACCAAAAATATTAGTGGACAAATAATTAATACGTTATTTGTTTCATACTTATCCTTTTATGCCACTGACGTGTTGGGGATGTCATTGACAATGATTGCAACTACGTTGTTGGTTACGAAATTATTTGATGGATTTACAGATATTATTGCTGGTTTTTTAATTGATAACACACATACGAAATATGGAAAGGCGCGACCTTATGACTGGAGTATTCCATTTGTTGCCATATTTACAATCCTTGCTTTTTCAGCTCCGAATGCGCCTATGATTGTTCAGGCAATTTATATTGGAGTGATGTACATTTTGGCTAATGCAGTATTTAATACATTACTTGGTGCAAGTGACAATGTGTATCTTTTAAGAGCATTCCCAGAAGAAAAAGAAAGAAACAGTGTATTTGGTATCAGTACTGTCTTTGGACAGGTTGTATCATTGCTTATGGGAATGATTTTACCAATGATTGTCAAAAGTGCTGGTGTAGATCAACATAAATGGACAGTTATGGTTATTTGTACTACGTTACCATTTGCTGCAATTGGAATGATTCGTTTCTTTACAATTAAAGAAGTTGTAGTTGATAAAGCGATTGTTAACAACAAAACAGAAAAAAAGAATATAGAAAAGGTTGGATTAAAAGATGGAATTAACGCAATCGTTAAGAATCCATATCTTCTAATATTAACTGGGGCGGTATTTGTAATCGTAATTTGTAGTGGATTTTTAAATACATCTGCAGCTTATTATTTCACCTATATTGTAGGAGACCTTAGTAAGATGTCAGTAATTTCTGCAGCATCTTTTGCATCCTTAGCTATGCTGGTTATTTTTGTACCTTTAGCAAATAAATTTGGTAAGGGAAAAGTAATGAAGACAGGATTAATCATTGCATTATTAGGAAATATTATCCGTTGGATCGGTGGAGCTAATATGGGAACAATTGCAATTGGAATGGGCATGATGATGTTCGGTGTTATGCCAGTAAGTGTTTATTTCCCATTGTTTTTAATTGACATTATTGATTATAGCCATTGGAAAAATAAGAAGAGAGTAGAAGGCGTATTATCTGTATTTCCACATTTTGCGAATAAAGTAGCTGGAGGCCTATCAGTATCATTAGCTGGATTTGTAATGGGTGCAGCTGGATATGTCGGTGGTCAGGAAGTTCAGTCTGAAAAGGCATTAAGGGCTATTGAATTATGTTTTAACGGTATTCCTACTATTCTTTTAGGAATCATTGTTGTGTTGATAATTGTATTCTATAACATTGATAAACATATGCCAGAGGTGAAGGCATTCTTAGCTATTGAAATGGAAGTAAGTGAGGAAAAAGAGGAAATAGAATAATGGTAAAGAAAAGGTTTATATATGTTCTATTAATTACAGCAATCGTTGGGTTCCTTATAGGTTTTTGCTTTATCAATTATAAAATACGAGGATTATAACATGAAACGAATTATTAAGATCGTGTGCTTAATCCTTTTGACTATTGCAGTGTTTATAGGGTCTGTTGGATTAGGTGGATACATTGGATATTTTTACCTAATCTATCAGTCTTATCAGTATCTAATACATAACAGACAAGACTCTACAGTAGAGATTGTAAAGGATATAGCCTATGGAAAGAAAGATTTAAACAAGTATGATTTATACTTGCCAAGGGGATGTAGTAAAGACAGTTATAGTTTAGTTTGTTTTATTCATGGTGGCAGTTTTACCGGAGGTGATAAAGATGGCTATGATGCAAGATATTATGGTAATTATCTTGCATCAAAAGGATATGTAATGGCTACAGTTAATTATTCTCTTGCAACAGAGGATAATGGGGTCACAATTAATACCATGCATAGGGAATTGATCAATGCTGTTAATCATATCCAAACTACATGCAAAGATATGGGATACCCAGTGAATGAAATGGCAATGACAGGAATATCAGCAGGGGGCTGTTTAGCTATGCTGATAGGGTTTGAAAATTCTGAAGAATTAGCCATTCCAGTTAAATTTGTTTTTGAGCAAACGGGACCAGCAAGTTTTGATCCAGACCTTTGGAATATGAATACGGATGAGGCAAAAAAAGCATTTTTGTTTATGTTAACAGGGAAAAATTTTTCATCCAATGAGATTGGAGGAGAAGACTATTATTCTTCCATAGAAGAGATTAGTCCCTA
>JAIKXK010000327.1 GCA_024684155.1 Lachnospiraceae bacterium
GGGAGATGCTATTATAACTACAGAGGTAGGACAGCATCAGATGTGGGCAGCACAGTATTACAAATATTCGTCGCCACGTACCTTCCTTTCATCCGGTGGACTTGGAACCATGGGATATGGACTTGGCGCAGCCATTGGTGCAGCTGTTGGTAACCCTGGTAAACGAGTTATCAATATTGCAGGAGATGGATGCTTTCGTATGAATATGAATGAGATCGCTACAGCAGTTCGTCAACAGGTGCCTCTCATTCAGGTGGTAATTAATAACCATGTACTTGGTATGGTTCGTCAGTGGCAGGAACTTTTCTATGAAAAGAGATTTTCCAACACCACCTTAAATGACAGTGTAGATTTTGTGAAGTTAGCAGAAGCAATGGGTGCTACGGCATTCCGTGCAACTTCAGAAAAAGAATTTGACGAGGCATTGAAAAAAGCATTGGAGTTAAAAACGCCGGTATTAATTGATTGTCAGATTGATTCTGATGATAAGGTTTGGCCTATGGTAGCTCCAGGAGCTCCAATTGAAGAAGCCTTTGATGACAAGGATTTAAAGAACAAATAAGTTCTGATAGTTTTATTTTATAATTGTTAATTTTATAACACAACATATATGTAAAGTAAGGAAAGGAAAAGAAAAATGAGCAGAGTTTACAATTTCTCAGCAGGACCGGCAGTATTACCGGAAGAAGTATTAAAAGAAGCAGCAGATGAAATGATGGATTACAGAGGATGTGGAATGTCCGTTATGGAAATGTCCCATCGTTCGAAAGTATATGATGACATTATCAAAGATGCAGAGAAGGATTTAAGAGATTTATTAAACATCCCTGATAACTATAAGGTACTTTTCCTTCAGGGTGGAGCTTCTCAGCAGTTTGCTGCAATCCCAATGAATCTTATGAAAAATAAGAAAGCCGGTTATATCGTAACTGGTCAGTGGGCAAAGAAAGCATTTGCTGAAGCAAAGATGTATGGTGAGGCTGTAGAACTTGCATCCTCTGCAGATAAGACATTCTCCTATATTCCTGATTGTTCAAATTTAGCAATCACAGATGATATGGACTATGTTTATATTTGTGAAAACAACACTATTTATGGAACAAAGTATAAAACTCTTCCTAACACAAAGGGAAAAGATTTAGTATCTGACGTTTCTTCATGCTTTTTATCTGAGCCTATGGACGTAACAAAGTACGGCATTGTTTATGGTGGCGTTCAGAAAAACATTGGACCTGCAGGTATGGTAATCGATATTATCCGTGAAGACTTAATTACAGATGACGTACTTCCCGGAACACCTACCATGTTGAAATTTAAAACTCAGGCAGATAATGATTCTTTATATAACACACCTCCTTGCTATAACATTTATATCTGCGGCAAGGTATTTAAGTGGTTAAAGAACATGGGTGGTTTAGAGGTTATGAAACAGCGTAACGAAGAAAAGGCCGCTGTACTTTATAACTTTTTGGATGAGTCTAAACTCTTTAAGGGAACTGTTGTAAAAGAAGATCGTTCTTTAATGAACGTACCTTTCGTTACAGGAGATGCTGACTTAGATGCAAAATTTGTTGCTGAATCAAAGGCTGCCGGACTCGAAAACTTAAAGGGACATCGTACAGTTGGCGGTATGAGAGCTTCTATCTACAATGCTATGCCAAAGGCTGGTGTTGAAAAGTTAGTAGAATTTATGGCTGACTTCGAAAAGAAAAATTTGAAATAGGGGACGGTTCTACTGTCTTCATTTTAATAACAAAGGTGGTTAGGGGATGGTTTTACTGTCTTCATTTTGAAGACAGTAGAACCGTCCCCTAAAGATAAATATTAGTAGTATAAAGAAAGAAGGATGAAAGATGTTTAATTATCATAATTTGAATCCCATCAGTGCCAAGGGATTGGACTTGTTCACCACAAATTATAAACAGGTAGATGATGCAAATGATGCAGATGCTATTTTAGTTCGTTCTGCAAAGATGCATGACATGGAACTTCCTGAAAAGTTAGTTGCAGTTGCTCGTGCTGGTGCAGGCGTAAACAATATTCCTTTGCAGAAATGTGCGGAAAAAGGAATCGTTGTATTTAACACTCCCGGTGCCAATGCCAACGGCGTAAAGGAATTGGTATTTGCAGGTATGCTTCTTGCAAGCCGTGATATTATTGGTGGTTATAACTGGACTATTGCAAACAAAGATGATGCTGATATTTCAAAGAGCATGGAAAAGGCAAAGAAGAACTTTGCTGGAAATGAAATTGCTGGAAAGAAGTTGGGCGTCATCGGACTTGGTGCCATCGGTGTTAAGGTTGCAAATGCAGCTACTCACATGGGCATGGAAGTTTATGGATATGATCCTTATATTTCAGTAAATGCTGCATGGAACTTAAGCAGAAGCGTGAAGCACATTAGTGATGTGGAAGATATTTATAAAGAATGTGATTTCATTACCGTTCACGTTCCTCTTTTGGACAGTACAAGAGAAATGATTAATCGTGATGCCATTGAAAAGATGAAAAAGGGCGTTGTAATCTTAAACTTTGCCCGTGATCTTTTGGTTGATGAAAAGGCTGTTTTAGATGGAATCTCATCTGGAAAGATTAAGAAGTATGTTTCTGACTTTGCAAATCCTACAACCGTAGGACAGGAAGGTGTTATTACACTTCCTCATCTTGGAGCTTCAACAGAAGAGGCTGAAGATAACTGTGCAGTAATGGCAGTTCAGCAGGTTATGGATTATATGGAAAACGGAAATATTAAAAATTCTGTAAACTATCCAAACTGTGATCTTGGTATTTGCCAGACTGCTGGTCGTGTAGCAATCTTCCATAAGAACACCAAGGGTGTTATTGCAAAATATACTACCATTATGGGTGATGCCGGAATCAACATTGCAGACATGAACAATAAGACCAAGGGTGACTGGGCTTATGCACTTTTAGATTTGGATGCTCCTATTACAGAGGAAGCTGTAAAGGCTCTTGAAAATATCGAAGAAGTAGTACGTGTCAGAGTTGTAAAATAAAATAGAATTTATGTATGAAGTGGTCGTGAATTATTTCATGGCCATTTTGTTTATAAGAAAGGGGAACATATGGCAACAATAAAACCATTTTTAGGAATTCGCCCGGCTAAGGGGAAAGAAAAAGATATCGCAGCCCTTCCTTATGATGTTTATAATCGTGCAGAAGCAAAGGAAGTGGTAGCAGATAAACCTTTGTCATTTTTACGGATTGATCGTGCGGAAACAAATTTTCCAGATGATGTAGATACTTATGACGAAAGAGTGTATCAAAAAGCCCATGACCTTTTGTGGGAAATGGTAGAGAAAAAAGACTTTGTAAAGGAAGAAACTCCTTGCTATTACATTTATGAACTTACCATGGAGGGTCGTACACAGACTGGTATTGTGGCTTGTGCTTCTATTGATGATTATCAGAATAACATTATAAAAAAGCATGAAAATACCAGAGCCGATAAAGAGGCTGATCGAATCCATCATGTAGATTCCTGCAATGCTCAAACTGGTCCAATCTTTTTGGCTTATCGAAATCGAGCTGATATTGATGAAGTGGTAAATAAAATAAAAAAGAGCGAAGCACTCTATGACTTTGTTGCTGAGGATGGGGTTCGCCATCGTGCCTTTATTATTTCCAATAAAGAAGACATTTCGATTATCGAAAATAGTTTTTCAGATTGTAATGAGATTTATATTGCGGATGGTCATCACAGAGCAGCATCTGCAGTAAAGGTGGGCTTAAAAAGAAGAGAGGCACATCCAAACTATTCAGGTGAAGAAGAATTTAACTTTTTCCTATCTGTGTTATTCCCGGAAGAAGAGCTAAAAATCTTAGATTATAATCGTGTAGTAAAAGATTTAAATGGCTATGAAGCATCTGAATTTTTAACAGAAGTAGAAAAGGTTGCAGATTTAATTAAGAGTAAGGACTTATCGAGAGATATTGTTGGATCACAAGATGAAGAGATTATTGAAAAAGAAGCGCTTCATCCAAAACAAAAAGGTGAGTTTGTAATGCTCTTAAATGAAACCTGGTTCTTATATCGTTTTAAAGAAGAACTAATGTCAAATGATCCAGTGGATGGGTTAGATGTGGCATTGATGCAGGATTTGATTCTAGAACCACTTCTTGGAATTAAAGATCCAAAGACAGATCAAAGAATTGATTTTGTGGGTGGAATTCGCGGTTATAAAGAGCTTTGGAAGAGATGTGGAAGTGACTGTGTGGTAGCTTTTGGAATGTATCCAACACAGATTACAGAACTTTTTGATGTGGCAGATGCAGGACGACTGATGCCACCGAAATCTACCTGGTTTGAACCAAAACTTCGAAGCGGACTTTTTATTCATGAATTAGATTAAATAGAAAAACCTCTGTATCTTAAGATACAGAGGTTTGATTTTTATTTGTCTAAGTATTCTTTTAAGATTAATTCTAAATCTGTAATACTTACTACAGGAGTATTTTCTCCAGCTTTCGTTGCTACTAACTGTGACAATGTCATAGCGTCTGTCATAATTTCAGTATAAATTCTTTCCTTATCCATTATTTACCTCATTTAATAACATAAAGTGTATAAACAACGATTGATATACTATTACAAAATTAAATGATTTGCAATACATTATTTAATTTTGTTGTGAAATTTATAGAAAAAGATAATTTCTTTCTAGGTATTAGAATGGTAAAATAAGATTGGAAACAATGAAATAGCAGAAAAATTGGGGATACAGCTATTTTGTTTTGGGAGAGAAATCTTAAGGGAGAATTATGAAAATTATAATAGGTTTGTCCATTGCCTTAGCATTCTTTGCCGTCTGGTTTATGAAGGTACGCCTAAAAGGCTATTCAAAAAAGGACGTTACGCTAAAAATGTTGGCGGCAGTTTGTTTTGTTGCTATTAGTATGGTGGCTTTTTGTATGAATCCATCAGAACTGGGAAGATATTTGCTTTTTGGAGCAGATTTTGGAGCGCTGGGAGATTTATTCCTCGGGCTTTCGCATATTGATAAAGATAACAAAAAACGTCATATGTTCCTTGGAATACTAGGATTTGGCATTGGACATATTTTTTATTGTGTTGGACTTTTAATTGAATATGCAAGCATAGATAATTTGCCTTACACCTTACCACCATTAGGAATTGGAATTTTAATAGCAGTTATAGTTGGTGTGTTTGGAAGAAAAATGGGACTTCATTTTGGACGTTTACTACCAGCCGTATGTGTATATGTATTTTTACTCAGTTTTTCTGTGGTACAAGCACTTTTTTTAAATATTTATCATGGATTTGAAAATACGCAACTTTTGTTATTTGGAATGGGGATTACACTTTTTATTGTTTCAGACAGTATTTTGGCTCGTATGTATTTTGGGAAACAAAAACATCCTGCCTTGAATGTGATAACAAATCACGTTACCTATTATTTAGCACAGTGGCTGATTGCTCTGTCTATCCTTTTTCTATAGAATCTGTTAAAATGTAGTGCAGTGGCGAATTGTCTGCCACTGCATTATTTTATTTTAGAAAGAGATAGTTATGTTTTTAATACAATCATTATCAGACAATCTTTTAGAAAATTTAGATGAAGGAAAATTACGTACCATTTTAGAAGCAATGCTGCCAAAGGTATTAGCCTTCTTTTGGTCAGCAGCTTTAGCCTTAGTTTTATACTTTGTGGGAATGAAAGTCATTGGCTTTATTCGTAAAGTTTTCAAAAAAGGATTAGAGCGACATGGTGCTGAAATTGGAGTACAGCAGTTTTTAGATGCAGTCATAAAGATTGTTTGCTACATTGTATTAGCACTTATGATTTTGCATTTGTTTGGAGTAGAAACCACCTCCTTTGCGGCAGCAGTAGCATCTCTTGGTGTAACAGTTGGTCTTGCAATGCAGGGATCTTTATCAAACTTTGCAGGAGGTGTTTTGATCCTTGTGTTAAAACCCTTTGTAGTAGGAGATTATATTGTAGAAGATACTCATAAGAATGAAGGTACGGTAGCAGAGATTTCCATCTTTTATACCAAGCTTTTAACCATAGACAATAAAACCATCGTAATTCCAAATGGAACATTGGCCAATGCTTCTCTTACAAACATTACCAATGAAGAAAAGCGTATGGTGGATTTGGTATTTTCAATTTCTTATGATGACGATATTAGAACAGCAAAAGAAGTGATTCATAAAACGGTAGCAAAAATTGATGGCCGTTATAGTGATGACATTCAGGTTTTTGTAAAAGAGTTGGCATCATCCTCTGTAGACATTGGGGTTCGTTTTTGGGCGCCAATGGATGAATACTGGAACATTCGTTGGCAAACTTTAGAGGAGGGAAAATATGCCTTGGAAGAAGCTGGAATGACAATACCTTTCCAGCAAATAGACATACACACAAATTAAGGAGAAGGAATAATGAGAGAAGTACATCAAAGTTACGATTTAATCGGAAAAACCGGTTTGGGCGATATACATTCCGTTGGATATGTGTTGCGCCATAGAAAGAGTGGAGCAAAGATTTGCTTAATTGAAAATGACGACGAGAATAAGGTGTTTTATGTAGGATTTCGAACACCATCTTTAGATTCTACAGGAGCTGCCCATATTTGCGAGCATTCTGTTTTATGTGGTTCGAGAAAGTATCCTGTTAAAGACCCTTTCGTAGAATTGGTAAAGGGATCACTAAATACCTTTTTAAATGCTATGACTTATCCTGATAAAACAGTTTATCCGGTGGCAAGTTGTAATGATACAGACTTCCAAAACTTAATGGATGTTTATATGGATGCAGTGTTTTATCCAAATATTTATGAGCATGAAGAAATCTTCCGCCAGGAAGGATGGCACTATGAAATGGAGGATAAGGATTCTCCACTTACCATTAATGGTGTTGTTTACAATGAAATGAAGGGTGCTTTTTCTTCCCCTGACGATGTGTTGAACAGAGAAATTTTAAATTCTTTGTATCCGGATAATTCTTACCAGTATGAATCAGGTGGGGATCCAAAAAACATTCCTGATTTAACTTACGAAGATTTTAAAAACTTCCATAAAAGATATTATCATCCAGTAAATTCATATATTTACCTTTATGGAAATATGGATATGAATGAAAAGTTGGATTACTTAGATAGAGAGTATTTATCAAAGTTCGATTCCATTGAATTAGATTCTAGTATTGAACCCCAAAAGGCATTTGAGGCTCCAGTGGAACTTACAAAATCTTACTCTATTTCTCAGGAGGATGATGAGGAAGATCAGACTTATTTATCTGTAAACTACTCTATGGCTGATGTATTAGATCCTCAGTTGTATCAGGCCTTTGATTTGTTAGACTATGCCCTTTTAAATGCGCCAGGTGCACCACTTCGTAAAGCATTAATTGATGCAGGAATTGGAATTGATATTCAGGGTGGCTATGACAGTTCTCTTTATCAGCCTATGTTTTCTATTATTGCAAAGGGTGCAAATCCAGAAGACAAAGGAAGATTTATCAGCATCGTTCGCGGTACCTTAGAAGAACAGGTGAAAAATGGAATTGATAAAAAGGCTCTTTTAGCTGCAATTAATTCGAACCAGTTTAAATTCCGTGAGGCTGACTTTGGCAGCTTACCAAAGGGACTTATCTATGGACTTAATTTATTAGATAGCTGGCTTTATGATGATGGTCAGCCATTTATGCACTTACAGGCAATTGAAGTATTAGACGATTTAAAGAAAAAAGTAAATTCTTCTTACTTTGAAGATTTAGTACAGACATATTTCCTTGATAATACCCACTCTAGCATCTTGGTGTTAGAGCCAAAGAAGGGCTTAACAGGAATTGAGGAAAAAGAATTAGAAGATAAGCTGGCTGCATATAAGGCTACTTTATCGGAAGAGGAAATTGATCATATCGTTTCCTTTACAAAGCACTTAAAGCAATATCAGGATGAACCTTCACCACAGGAAGATTTAGAAAAGATTCCTATGTTAAAACGTTCTGACTTAAAACGTGAGGTTCGACCTTTATTTAACAACGAATACATCTTCCATGATGTTCATATGGTTCATCATGATATTTATACCAATGGCATTCACTATTTGACTCTTGCCTTTGATGCGACAAAAGTAGAGGAAAAGGATCTTGGAGATTTAGCATTAATGACAAAGATGCTTGGAATGGTAGATAACGAAGCTTACGATTATGCAGACTTTGCCAACGAAGTAAACTTAGTTACCGGAGGACTTACCAACTCCCTTAAGCTTTACCCAAGAGTGGATGGAAGCTATCGCTTTGTAAGTGAAGTTCATCTTCGCTACATTTTTGAAAATGCAGCAGAAGCAGTGGATTTGATGAAGCAGATGATGTTCCATTCAAAGTTTGAAGATAAAAAGCGTATGCTTGAACTTATACAGCAGGAAAAGGC
>JAIKXK010000343.1 GCA_024684155.1 Lachnospiraceae bacterium
TACATGCGATGTACTAGAAGACATCGTACATAATAAAGGCTTTCTGGCATTTGATTCCCAGTTTTTTACTATTCGTATGCTCTAATAATTCAATGCATTTTTCTTTTAACTCATTTATCAACGCAGTATCTTCAATTTTAGAATAATCATTGCATAATCTTGTTAATCTATACTTTTCATTTGAATACTCATTTAAATCTTCTTTCTGCAATATTTTCTGTCCTTTCTAAATCTCACACCAGATAATACTGCATCAGTTCATACTTCAAATTAGATCCTTCTGTAATATCTTCCGGAAGCAACGCTCTTGCAACAAGTTTAAGATCATCAGACTCTATATCTGTTCTTTTTAAATTTGCATAGTCACCATCTATACTCACTACAGTATAATACCATGTTCCCATTATCGTTCTCCTTTTACAACAACTCACTCTTCCTTGAAGATTTTATTATCTACATCGAACGTCACCCAATCACCTTCATTAATATTAAGCTTATACAAGTCATCATCAAGGACTTCCCATCTCGATTTCTTCACCTATTTCTGAACGAAGGGTTAACACAACGGTGGTTTTATAATTGTCCGGTCGTTCTTCACAGCCATAATCTGATTCTTGAATTCTTTTTATGATATATTTCACCTGGGATTTGATCCTCCTTTATATATTTTCATAGACTACTGCGGCACCTTCTATTGATACATTTTCCCAACTTTTTCAATATACACAGCCATCTGCTCTCTCACTTTTTCTGGTCCTAGTATCTCAATACCAGTACCTAGTCCAAACACCCATGCAAAAAACTGGTTACTTACATTTACTTTCACGTGAACTAAGAAGTGCTCTTCGTCATCCGGAAATAACGTTACATCTTTTCCAAATCGATCAATAATGACTCCAACCAATTCGTTCTTCACACGAAGCTTCACAAGCTCTGAGTCACCGCCAAACATTCCGAAACTTCTCTTCATATATTCTGCCATATCGAAATGTTCAAAATGATTCCTGCCATTTCGAAGGTCATCGGTCATGGTAATATTCTTCATCTTATCGACACGATAATGCTTGATTTTCTGCTCATTCTCGTCGAATGCTATGAGATAATAGTTCTCGTCATCCCAACAAAGCGCCCAAGGGCTGACTTCGTACAATTTTGATCCATTTATGTTTTACTTTGTTTAAAGTTTATCATCAGATGCCACTTCTCCACGAATCGCCATTTCATATATTTGATTAATTACTTCGGGAGAAACACTTATATCCAGTGCATCGCTGTCTGCCTCATTATTAGTTTGAGTATCTCCTGCTAAATCTTCTTTTTTGACAAACTCACAAGTTAATTCCACCTGTCTCTCTTCCACTCTGATTGGATTACCATCTTGATCAAAGCTTCCACCAAGTACTTCCCAAACTGCATCACACAGCTGTTTCGATTGACGATTAGAGCTTTTTTCATTTCATCCATCCCCAAAAGTTTTAAATCATAAAGAACTGCTCTACAGACTTAGAAAGTACCGATTTGAAGACAAAAGAACCATCCCAATAACGTAGCATCCTTTCTCCTTTATTTTCCGTCAGGGAAACTGGTAAAGAATTCGCTCTCCACCTGAGGATATCCGTATTTGTCCTTTGCATCAGAAAATGCTTTCATCATAAAACTCATATTCCGAGCAAGATTTCGCATAGTCTGCAAGCCTTCCAAATCTTTTTTTACATCCTCTGCAGTAAATCCGTGAACCTGATTCCAATAGGTAGAAGATGCCACCGGCATACCACTGATGGTAAAGTATTTATTTAGGACATCGAAGCTGGCCGTGTTTCCACCTCGTCTACAGCTTACCACCGCAGCCCCCACCTTCATATGCTTTGAAAAAGAGGTGCTGTAAAACAATCTATCCATAAAGGAAAGAATGGTGCCATTGGGAGAGCCATAGTATACGGGACTTCCCACCACCAAACCATCTGCTTTTTCAAACTTTGGTGACACTTCATTTACCAAATCATCAAATACACACTTTCCGATTTCACTGCACTTACCACAGGAAATACAGCCTCGAATATCTTTCACTCCTACCTGAATCAGCTCAGTCTCTACACCTTCGGCTTCAAATACCTTGATCATCTCATCAAGCGCTGTCGCTGTACAGCCATGCTGATGTGCACTTCCGTTTAAAAGAATTACTTTACTCATACAATACGCACCTCCAGATTTCATATACTTTTAATATACCATAAACCGGTTCATAGGGGACGGTTCTTCTGTCTTCATTAATTACGATTTAAAGACAAAAGAACCATCCCCCTTCTACAATAATCTATTTGGTCGTAGATGGAATAAATTCTAATCTAAGCTGCATTCCCAATCCTTCTGCAATTCGTTTAACCATCGCAAGGCTTGGATTTCGTGTACCATTCTCAATACGACTAATATCTGCCTGTGTGATACCGGTTTTTTCCGCAAGTTCCTTCTGTGTGATGTGCTGCGAATTCCTTGCATCAATCATCGCCTGGATAATATCATATTCCGGTTGTAGTGCATCATATTCAGCTTTAACTTTCGGATTTTTTAAAGTTTTTTCTTTATATTCCTTATAACTACTCACTGCTATACCTCCGCTCATAATAAGCTTTATATTTTTTGGCTAACTCCATGTATATTTTTTGGTTTTTTTGTGTTTTCTTTAAAAAACCATTAGTTAATACTACCTTCCAATGTCATTAAGTTAAGCCTTTAGACAAAGAAAAACCACTTCGTCATCCTTAATAGGAAAATGCGGAGTGGTTTTTTATTTTAGGGCTAAAAATTGATTTCTATGTTTTTAATATAGCCACAAGGGCAACTAATGATAGTTCGTTCACAGTTCGAAGTCATCGTAATCTTTAGTGTGCCGTTGCACTTTGGGCACTTTACGCTCACATATCCGTTTTTCTGTTGTTCTAGTCTGGCTTGCTTCGCTAGCATAATTGATGAATTTTCCATTTCTTTTGTGGTGAGTTTATATTTTTCAATTATCATTTCATCAAATTCATCACCTTCTTTTGTTCGGTTAAATGGATTATCTTCATCCGAGTATGGTGCAGAAGTTTCATCCATATAAAATCTTAAATTGTTAATGTCATCTGTCATATCAATCACCCCTCTTTTTATAGTTTTTTCAATATAAACAATTTATGTCTATTTCCAAGCCGTTCATTAAGCAAGTATAGTTGCGTTGTTGCCAATCGTTTTGCTTCGCCAAAGTCATCCGTTTTTTGTTTTGCTTGTTCTAAATAATCATTATAAATGTATGGAAATTTGGGACTAGAATACGGTTCTCGTAGCATTGGACCATATGAATCTCTCCTACAAATATAATATGTCGTATTCAACATATTATCAATAACCGATTATTCCACGCGGCTACACACCCCGGCTATCACCGGAAGGCATTGACCGTATCGCTAATCCAATGTTCGTAAAAATTATAATCATCCCCAGTCCACCAATTCAGACATTCATTAATAAGCGCAGTGTCATCTTCCACTGAAATGCTGTTATACTGTTCAGGATCACGATTCATGGTAACTTTATGTATTCCACTGTTAAAATCAAACTCAATCACAAAGATAAGATATCCCGTCCAACTTCTGTG
>JAIKXK010000350.1 GCA_024684155.1 Lachnospiraceae bacterium
AATAACCGACACCTATATGTCAAGCACATATTTGTGCTTGTAAGTTGCTCCAAAAAAACGTACATATTTGTGCTTATTGAACTTTAGAATGAACTCTGGCTGTGATAAAATGAAAATGTTATATAGTAAGAACGTAAAGAAAAATTGGAGGAAGAGTGGAAGTGTACGATACTCCCCATAGTGATAACAAACGTGAAATAGTGAAAGACGAATTGCCAAATCGAATTGGTAGCAGAATTCGGAAAACAAGATTAGCGTTAGATTTGAAGCAGGCCGAGCTAGGTGAAAAGGTGGGTTTGACCGCTGATAGAATTCAAAAATATGAGAATGGTGCTCGTAAGCCCAAAAATGAAATGTTAGAAAAAATAGCTGCAGCTATGAATATAGAGGTCGATACCTTATTGGATCCTTCATTAGATAGCGATTTAGGAGCTGTATTTGCCCTCTTCGAGTTGGAAAAGACACGTGAACTTAAGGTAAAAAAATCAAATGGGCGTAATATCTTAGAATTTGAAGATGGAAAAAATGGTCCAATAAATGAGTATCTTGATGAATGGATTAAAAAGAAGGCCAAAATTGAAAGAAAGCTAGAAAAGGCTTCGTCTGAAGAGGAACGTAAGAAAATTTTGAATGATTACGAATTATGGAAGATGCGATTCCCACGTTCTTGTGATGAAGAGAAAGAGGAGGAAGAGGCCGAACGAGCAAAAGATAAAGATAAAGCAGAGGAAAGACTTCGAATGGTCAGAGAAAAGTGGCAAATTGGGAATAATAATTATCCTGAGAGCTAAAACAACATAAAAAAGAATAATACAAAAGACTGGAGAATAATTAAAATGCCAAAATATGCAATCGATTTATTTTGTGGAGCTGGTGGATGCTCAGAAGGATTAATACAAGCAGGGTTTAATATACTATTTAGTTCAGATATAAGTGATATGGTCGAAAAAACGTATGTACATAGACATGAACAATTGGGGTTAATACAGGGATATAACACATGGTTTGAAAGATCGGATATAAAAGATTTAACAGGAACAGTAATTAGAAATAGGATACAGGCATTACAGATATTTAATGGAGGTCCAATACCAGAGATAGATTTAATGATAGGAGGACCTAGCTGCCAAGGATTTTCAAGAGCTGGACGAAGGGACAAAAAGGATCCACGAAATAAACTCTTTGGAGAATATGTGAGAGTAATACATGAGGTACAACCAAAATATATCGTACTTGAAAACGTAGAAGGCTTTATGGACATGCAGTTTTATGGATACAAGGGATTGGAACTACCGAATCAAAAAACACCGGTATATCCAGATGGGACTGTAACGCCAGTTATATTAAGGGCAGAATTAGAAAGAATAGGGTACCATACATTAAAGCCTCGAATACTTAATGCAGCAGATTATGGTGTGCCACAAAGAAGAAATCGCGTAATATTTATTGGGTATAGGAACGGGTTACAAGTACCAACTTACCCAGAGCCTTTATTAAAGCCAGAAGAGCATATAACACTAAAAGCCGCAATAGGTGACTTAATAAAGGATGATAATATACGTAGAGTTGTAAATGGATTTGGATTTCCATACCAGCAAGAAAGCCACGAAGGAAGGACTCCAGATGTGAATGGTCATCCTATAGAGGCGGGGGAGAACCAAACATGTGATGAGCTATCAAGAATTACGCCAATAGTACAAGAACGTTTTTCATTGTTTAAACCAGGTGAAACAGGTACAAGTTTAAGAAAAAGAATACATATAAGTGGTATAGACATCACTAACAAACCGCATTTAATAGAACATTGCAAACTAGAGCTTGGAAAATCCGAAAAAGAAGTAATCAAGTTGTATAAAAGTGGAAAAGCATCGGATGAAGAAATTGATGTGCTTTTAACCAAAAAAAATGTTCGTCAAAGATGGAATCCAGATATGCCATCAGCTACTGTCGTAAGCATACCAGACGACTATATTAGTCCTTGGGAAGATAGAACTTTTAGTGTTAGAGAGATGGCGAGACTACAATCATTTGACGATTCGTTTGAATTTTTAGGAAAAAGAACAACCGGTGGTTTGAAGCGTAGAGAGGAAGTACCACAATATACTCAGGTTGGTAATGCTGTTCCGCCGCTATTAGCAAGAGCAGTAGCAGCTGAAATAATGAAAATTTAGAAGGAGAAAAAATGCTTAGTGCCGCTAATGTAGATATAAGAACTTATTTACCATATTTTGCAAACTTAGGATTACCAGTAGCTTTCATAGTGCCAACGCCAACTGGATTAAAAAAAAGTATTATGGATGCTACGGGACCGGTCAGAGAGACCTTGTTAGAGACTGGAATACATGACTATTCAAAACAAGCACAGGGAAACGAAAATAAAGTCTATAGAGAGGCATATTTTATGGAAGCAGATAGGCTTGTGGACGCTAGGGCTTCGCTATACAGACCTACAACAAAAAATGGTGATCCACGTATATGGTTTTCAAGACTTGGACAATATGCGCAAGAATATGATTTATTGGCATTAGTGGTACATGATGAAGCAATTTATGTCATAAACCTATCTAGAAGAGATATAGTACATTCAATGTATGAAGGAGGGATAGGTGAAACGCTATATGAATTTAGCGATGAACAAGATACGATAGCCGATGAATTATTAAGTAAATTGGTGGAAATACATCATAGAGGATTCCTACGAACAATAACCGACGGAGACCCAGGTGTAGGCGATACCTTAGAACATGCATTAGGTATAGCAAGAAATAACAGACGTACTCCGGATTACAGAGGGATAGAGCTAAAAGCTAAACGAATAGCTGGGAGAATGCGTACAGGAGCGAGACGAACACGAAGTAATCGTAGCACTTTATTTGATCAGGTCCCAGACTGGAGAGCCAGTGGAATAGATCGAAATGAATTGTTAGATAGATACGGTTGGTGGGATGATGAAGAACAAAGACTTGAACTATATTGTACACTCACAGCCAATAGACCAAACCCTCAAGGCTTATATTTACAGGTTGAAGAAGATGAGAATCGCTTAGTTAACTATTGTCAGCGTGGACGCTTGGCAGAATATGTGTTGCAATGGCAGATAAGTAAACTACAGGATAGGCTACTTGAAAAACATCCTAAAACATTTTGGGTTGAAGCAACAAGCGTATTTGAAAACGGAGTAGAGTACTTTAAATACGACTATGTTACATATACTAGAGACCCTAATGCATCCCTTTTACCTACGTTGATAGATGAGGGTATAATAACAGTTGATTACTTATTACATAGATATCCATTTAAACCAACTAGAGATCATGGTTTTCCATTCAAAATCAATGGAAGGGATTTAGATTTGTTATTCCCCGAGCAGAGATACTTTGACCTGTCGGAACTTTAATATTACTGCAATTATACTTAGTAACAAAGGCAGCAAACACAGAATGTTGGCAATTGACTAAAATAAATAAAGCATGATAATCTACTAGACATATCAATCTACCCACCAAAATAGATATAAATAGTATCGTTTTTTCACCAATCCTTATAAGAACGGACTATGTATATGATTGATATAAGTTTCAGCTGAAAATAGAGTCTGGCAGCAAACAGATTCTGATAAAAAAAAGCAACCCCAAACAGCAAGGGTTGCTTTTTTATTACATTGGAACAGAATTCCAAAGGTCATCTACATCAAGCTTCTTAGAGCTAAAATCTCGAAATAATGGGTGAGCAGATAAAATCTTAGGGAGAGTGATATTAATATCATTTGTAAAAGGTACTGTACAACCATCACCCTCTACATATTGGTCACCCATATAACGGTATGGAATCCAGAACAATTTTTTCAATTCAGAAATAAGAGTTAATGTATCTTGATGAATATCAGATTGCAAAATAAATAAGCTCAGTTCAGATTCGACATTCAAAACAGACTTATATATTTCTTCGACATTGGCGTAAACAAAACTATGACAATAAGCTGGTTGCAATTGACCATTCTCGAACAATTGCTCAACTGTGTGCGCAAGTTCAGTGGGAGTTAATTCGCAGGAATCAATACCAATATCCAATGTAGAAAATATATTAGTCCATAATAAATAATAACCTTTAATCGAAATAAAGAGTTCAGATAATAGAAGTTCTAGAGATTTTTTTCTAATCTTATCAGTACGAAAATCAGTATGTAATTGAAAAAGGAATGCAACAAATGTAGACGAGATAGCACCAATAGCTATATCATTTAGGCTTGAATCCCAATTAGGTGAAATGCTAACCGATGAAACACGTACCAATAAAAATACAATCATTACGAGAAAGTAAATCCAATATCTTTTAAGAAAAGTCATAAATAGTAAGGCTCCTATCAAAAATCAGTATAATTCTAGCATAAATCTTATTAAGATTGTGTACTATTTGCAAGGGAAATATACTTGTAAATAGTATTGCGAGATACGTTCATAATTCTGGCAAAATCAGATATGTTTATCTGTTTTGACTGATATAACGTATAATATTTCCAAAACTTATCTGGTAAAGACTCAAAACTCAGTGAAGGACGACCAATACGCTTACCTTTAGCTTTGGCGTTCTCCATACCAGATTTAACGCGCTGAGAAATAATATCTCTTTCCATTTCACTAAAGACTGACCACATCATCAACATGCCCTTAGTCATAGGATCTATTTGCGAAGACCGACAATCGACCACAAAATTGCCAATAATTAATCTTAAACGTTTGTCCTGTATGATTTGCATTATTTCGCAAAAATGTTTAGTAGAGCGGGTGAGGCGGGACACTTCAGTAGTAACAATGGTATCTCCATTTGTAACAATATCCATAAGCTTATTAAATTCAACTCGGTCTACTTTTGTGCCTGACTCATATTCATAATATATATTCTTGGTTTCAGTAACTCCAAGATTAAACAGTTCGCGCTTCTGTCTATCAATGTCTTGTCGGCTTTCGTTCGTAGAGCAGCGAGCATATCCATATGTATTATCCAAAATAAAACCTCCTAAAAGTAAAGTGTTAAAAAAAAGGTATAATTAATTTTCTGAACATAATTATACCCTTTTTTATTATTAAAAGCATAAATTTATTATTTTAAAAAGTGTTCACGAAACCAACTGATTTACTGAACACTCAAATCAAAAAAAACAAACATTAACA
>JAIKXK010000410.1 GCA_024684155.1 Lachnospiraceae bacterium
GAGGTTTTAAAGTGATTACTTTCACAGACCACTGGCATTTTATTATTGCTTACAATTATTTCATTCAAGATAATTCTCCATATTATTCCGAATTTTATCTATATATTTACTATCTATATGCGATTATAATACATGTTACAAAATACAGCAAAATTTTAAAAAGGAAACATTATGAAAACCCAGACAAAACGACAACTAAAATTATTTTTTCCTATCTGTTTAGAAACCCTATGCTTTATGTTAGCAGGTATGGTGGATACCCTTATGCTGTCTACTGTAAGCGACGAAGCCGTAGGTGCAGTAGGAACTTCCAATACATATATCACCATGTTCATTATGATGTTTGCCGTTATTATTACCGGAATGAATGCAGTAATGGCTCAATACATTGGTGCTGGCAGAAAAGGCGTAGCCTATCAGGCAAAACAAATCGGTCTTACCTTCAATATTATTTTAGGAATCGGTTTATCCACCTTTATGTTTTTCTTCTCAGGAAATCTTTTGGATGCAATCGGTGTAGCTGGAAACCTCATTACCGATGCCAAAGATTATTTACAGATTGTAGGAAGTTTTACCTTTGTAACTGCCATCTTACAGATTTACTCTGGCTACCTGCGTTCCTTTGGTTTTACAAAACAACCTCTCTTTGGAACTCTAAGTGCCAATGTGGTGAATATTGTGTTAAATGCCATCTTTTTATTCCACTTCCATTATGGAGTTATAGGTGTTGCAACAGCTACAGTAATTTCCAGAATCTTCAATCTCATTATTGTAGTTTTTTGCGCCACCAAACTAATTCACGCGAAAGAAGATCCAGAGCGTATTAAAAACTCTGACATCATAAAAATGATACTAAAAATAGGCCTTCCATCTGCTATGGAAAGTTTTATGTATAGTGTCTCTATGACCTTAATTGTAAAATTTCTAAATACTATGGGAGATAGCGGACTCCATGTAACTGCCAGAGCCTACGCTATTCAGATTTGTAATTTTGCCAATGTGATTAGTTTAGGATTAGCCCAGGCCAATGCCATTATGACTGGCTGGCGAATTGGCGGAAAAGAATATGAAGAATGTGATAAAGCTACGAGAAACTCTGCCATCCTGGCAGTTTGTATTTCTGCTGGATTAGAAACCATCTTTGCTCTTCTTGGAACTCACCTGGTTGGATTTTTCTCAGAAGATCCTGTAATGGTTTCTCTGGTAACCAAGCTTTTATATATTGATATTATCCTGGAAGTAGGTCGCGCCACAAATCTAGTTTACGTCAATGCCCTAAAAGCCAGCGGCGATGCAATTTTCCCCTCCATTATGGGCATTATCTTCATGCTCTCCGTCGCCGCAGGCGGGACCTTTATCTTCGGTGTTCAAATGGGACTTGGCGCAGTAGGTGCCTACATTGGAATGGCTGCTGATGAGTGTATTCGTGCCGTAGCAATGTATTTTCGATGGCGTACTGGAAAATGGAAACACCATCGTCTGGTAAAACCTGCCATTGCATAATTTTATTCTTCTACAAACATGCCTGTAAGGCGGGGAACTTCAAAACGGTTTACAAATAAATCACATTTACAAAGGAAGGCATAAAAAGCAGGAATCCCCTCTCCTGCAAATCCTTCATAGTTTCCCTGCCCTTTGGACAAAATCACATCAGCTTCATCAATTGCTTTTTTCGCTTCACTTGATACTCTTCTATAAACTGTCCCCGGCATTTTTACACCACTGGTAATGACCTTATATTTTTTTGTCATTCCAATATATTCTGCATCAGACAAAGTGGCATCATTTAAGACTTCCCCACCGCGAACCATGACTGTAATTTCAAGATGAGGAAACTTTTTTTCCAGTTCTTCCAGCATTAACTTATCTAACACAACTTCACCACAGTTATCTGTGAAAAGTAAAAACTTCTTTCCCTCACTACAATGCTTACAAAAAGACTCGTAGGTTTTCAGCTCATCTTCTCGCATGGCAGTCTCTTTAAATAAATCAATAAAGGTATCTTCCTCTACTGTATTCATAGCACCAAAATCGATATAATTTCCAATACGTGACATAACAATAGCGGTAGCAAGTGGATCCTTTGAGGTTTGAATTTTTTCCCTTAATCCATCCTCCATAGAAAGCACCAAATCGTTATATTTTTTATTAATCTCCTTATAGGAAGGAGTATTTCCAAAGTACTTTTTTTGAAGTAAATTAAACTCTAATACCAGTTCCGGACTAGACGCTACCTCTTCTCGATGATCTAAAAGTTCTTTTACTTCTGCTAAATACTCTTTATTATCATTTTTTTCTTTTTGTCTTCTGTACATACATTCTGCACAGCTATCACTTAATCTCATAAAAACTATCCTTTGTAATTATTGAATCTGGCGTTTTCCAATTCCAACGATTTGAACAATAACTGTACTTAATACAAGGTTAATTGCAAGTTCTACAAAGAAGTTAATTCCAACAATTCCAAAAATAATATAGGCAGCACCGTTTTCAAATCCTGCTTCTGTTGCCCAGGTAGAAAGGGTTGGATAAAAGAAAATAAAGCATCCCAACACAAAAATCCCTGTATTTACAACTGGTGCTACAACACCTGCAGTAATGGTAGCCACCATTTTATTTTTACTACTTAGTAAACGATACACCACGCCAGCTAAAAGACCTGCCAAAGTCCCCTTTAGCAAAACTGTTATAATCGTTCCTGGAATTGAAATTGCCATAAAAGCTGCAGAGTCTGTCAAAAGAACTACCACACTAAAAACAAATCCAAGCCATGCACCAGCCTTCCATCCATATAATGCAGCTCCAACAATAATTGGAACTAAAACTAAGGTAATAGAAAACATTCCAAATCGAATATTTAGTGCTAAGGCCTGTAAAATAATAACAATTGCAGTAAGAAGTCCCATTCCCACAATGGTCTTTGTATTTGATTTCATCTTATCCTCCTATGCTTTTCGCATTTTATTTATAAAATTATCCAAAACATAATACCACTTCTTATTGGAAAAATCTTCCCCTTTGGATTTTAGATACTATCTGTTAAGATAAAAAGTTGTAAAAGGAGTAATTATGTTAAAAAGAAATATCCCGACCATTTGCACGCTACTTCTCGTAACCGCTATGGTCTTTTTTTCAGAAATTTTAAATAATAAGGAAATCATTTTCCCTGAAATTGCCGCCCTTTCTGTAGGTTATATGGTAGCAGAGAAAAGAAGCTGGATGGTTAACGGACGACGTATGTTAACCCTTATCACAATCTGCGCTGTCTTTGGAGTTTTAATCGTTCGCTATATGGGCCTGGATTCTTATTCTGAAATTGTCATCGCTTTTTCATTTGCACAGATATTATTTATGTTTTCAGGCACCACCTTTGCGCCCTTTGTTTCTGCCATCGTTCTTCCTGTCATGCTTCA
>JAIKXK010000023.1 GCA_024684155.1 Lachnospiraceae bacterium
TAAATTTTATGCAATTTAATTTTAGTATTTTAAAATTAAAAATACAAGAGTAATTGCTGCTGGGACAACTAAGTTATCCCACTTATCTTTTGCTATAATTTCAACCACTGCACCAACTATGGCAGCAATGAAAATAACAAGGAATATCGGAAGTAAAAATTCTACACCGGGCATAACCACTTTCATATAGATAGAGGTTAATACTGTAGCTACTGCTACAAAAGCCACACTGCCTTCCATAGATTTCTTTTTATCTCCAAAAGGAAGCTTATGCTTTCCAAAAGGAATTCCTACTAAAGCAGCTACGGCATCTCCAAATCCCCAAGCAATGATTACCGCATTAATTAATAGGGGTTCCTTTGTAGTAATTACCAACACCTCTTCTAAAGCTGCTGCCGTTAAGAAAAAGCCCGCTAAGTTTCTTTTTACCTCATGGGGAAATTTCTCCACAAAAAATTCTTTAAAAAATTTTTGTCTTTCCATAATAGATAAAATTGCGTAGGAAGCAATTGCTCCTATAACCAAACATATCACACAATCCACGTAGGAATCGGATCGTTGATTCATAAAAATCACACCTGTAAAAGCCGTCATATGCAACAGCTTTCGGAAAACAAATGTAGGTATGGGTTTTAATTTATATATGAATGCCAACACACAAAAAATTGGAAAACTCCAAATGAAATAATTACATCCACAAAGGATTATTCTTATGATTGTGTCCATATCTTTCTAGAATTCTAAGAAATATTTCTTAAAACTTAATGCTCCTTACTTTTTATCTTTTTCAACTTTAAGGTTCTCAAATAATTCTTTTGTTCCTCTGATATTCGATAACTTTCAATCGCTTTTTGAATCGTTTTATTATGTACCCAGGGTTCTAGTTTCTTTTCCTCTATAACAAAAAGAGTTGCTTCATACTGCTTTGTCAAAGCTGTAGCAAAATACCAGGCTAGCATCATATTTACATAGTATTCTTCGCTTCGTATATTTGATATTCTTTCCAGATACTCCACTTTAAAATAATCATCTAAAAAATAGCGCATCATAACTTCAACGCCAAAGCGAAGGGTATAAGTATGCTTCGACTCCATCCAATGATAAGCCGCTTCTTTTGTTTTAGCTAAATCTTTTTTTAAAACCTTTGGAGATAATTGATCACAGGTCGCCCAATTATCTATATAGGGTAAAAATTCTTCTGTAGAAGTCATTGCTTTATCATAATTCTTCTCTAAAGAAATTAGAAAGGCATGTAGTTGATTTTCCTCAAAATACCGGTGAGGTAAGTTTTCCATAAATGCTACATCTTCCCCTGCTGCCTTTATTTTCTTTGCTAAAGATTTTAACTCTGGTGTTCTTACCCCTATAAACACATCTGGTTTAAGATTCGGAGTAAGTTTTGCCATAAAAGAACGATACCCGTCATCCTTCATAGAAAATAATTCTTCCAAATAATTCATATCGTTTTCCTACTTAACCATCTTTTCTTTTTCTCTTTCCTCTTTATAAACTCCGTATGAATATACCAGTGTTGCCACGCTTGCTAACACCAAGTAAAGTACGCTTATCATGGATGATGCAAAAGAGTTTTCCATAACAAGAGCAGTAAGAATGCTAAGGACACCTGCTATCATAATCAAAATTCCACCAAAACGATTACTCTTTCGCCAGGTGTTATCATTGTACATACTCCAACTAATTCTCACTCCGACAACACCATTCATTCTGGTTTTTGTCATGACATTTCCCAAAATTATAAATACGATTCCCATGAGAATAACAGTTACTTTCCCTGTATCCACAGCCTGGGTTTCTGCCATGGAAACAGCTTCCTTATACGAACCAAATAAGTAGAACCCCTGCATCACGGTAAACATAATGGCCATACAAGCCCCAACCATTTCAATCACTTTTCTATTGGCATTCAATCCCGCTGCCGCTTTTTCATCAGTTTCATTTTCTGCTCTTTTATTAAAATAGCGGGCAATCAGGCTCCAAAATATGGACATCACCATTATAATAACAGGAAATATAAAGTTTTCATATTTTGATCCCCAGCGGTCAATATTTCCTTCCACATCGTAGTGCATTGGTACTGAATCCGGCATAAACAAAAGTACAACTGCTGTGCCAACAAAGGCAATGATTGTAACAATCCACATTATCTTTTTCATTATTTTTCACCTCCAAATTGACCAACCCAAAGAAGTAATTCTTCAAGCACTGACGTATTAATCTCGTAATAGATAAAATTTTTCTCTTTATACTCCATAATTAAGTCTGCCGATTTTAAAAGTTTTAAATGATAAGAAAGTGCCGCCGGTGTCACACCCATTTGATCTGCTATTTCTCCGGCATTCATCCGTCCGTTTTTTAACATCACCAATATGTCTCTTCGTTGAGAATCTGCTAACACTTTAAAAATATTTGTGTTTCCCATATCTTATCACCTTATCTATTTAAAAATATTTTTAAAGTGTTAGCAGATTCTCAACGAAGAGACATATTGGTGATGCTAAAAAACGGTCGGATGAATGCTGGAGAAATAGCAGATAAAATAGGCGTGACTCCAGCGGCACTTTCTTATCAGCTAAAACTTTTAAAATCGGCAGACTTAATTATGGAGTATAAAGAGAAGAATTTCATTTATTACGAGATCAATA
>JAIKXK010000027.1 GCA_024684155.1 Lachnospiraceae bacterium
TTTTATTAATGACTTACTTCCCTGGTCCGAAAAGATTCCTGAGGAATGTAAGAAACAAACAAAGAAGTAATTAGTACGCCGCACTTCGGTGCGGCTATATCAGGAAAGGGTACGCGCTATGAAGCGCTTACATCAATTCAAACACATCTTTTTCCATAAACCCCAATCATAATACTTTGTCTTTTGACCGCAAAAGTATTCCGTAAATTTACATTCATCTATTTTTTTCCCAAAAACAAGGGATAAACCTTTTTGATATCGGTAAATTCCTGTTGGATCCGTCATCGCTTTTATTTTCTTATCATCGTGAGTAATATCATGGTTCCAGTGAGATTTAAGTTCAATTACCATCAGATTGTTATCATCATCTCCCCTTTTATGAATAATAATGTCCGGAACAATCAATTCGTTATTATTTCTTTTGGGGTCTCCATTGTATCGATTATACTCACAGTCCAAAACATATTCCCTCAAATACCTACTTTTCCACATAAATAATTGAAGATACATTGCAAAGCGAAACTGCACTGTACGCTCACCTACATGCTTAATTGCTTCTTTATCGTTTTGTTGTCTACATTCAACAGTACAATCATAAGACGGATAGTCCAAATATGTATGATTAACCAAAAAGTCATCATTTGAATAAAAAAATAGAAGTGCTTTTTCTATGCAATCATCTAATTCCCTAAGCTTATAATCCGATACTTTTTTCCCGTTTTTCACCATATTTACTAAATCTCATCACCCAGTATTTCAATTGTTTTTTCACGTAAGACACATGCATCACTCATTGATGTTAGTATGACTTTGTGGACACGAAATCACACTAACATCAGCCCGATTATTACAGAATTATCTTTACATGTCTTCTTGAATCCGTTTTTCATAATATGCTTCGTAACTTTTCTTCTCGCGTTCTTTGTATTTTTCTCTAATGGAAACCCAATTCTCTAATTCCCACATAAAATCCTTCTTAAGACTCTCTTGTAACTTTGCATATTGATCATCATTCATTTGACTCCATGGCCCAAATGCTTTGTCCAGATCACATGCTTTCATAACATAAGAATCTACCGGAACTTTATACTTTGTCACATCTGTCTCTTCAAGGAAAATAGAAACATCCGCAAGCCTCTTTTTTTGCGATTCACTTAGAATATTATCAAAAACAAACAGATACTTAACCGTCATATTAAGCCATTTTTGCGCTTGACCATATCTTATTCTCTCTTCATAGATGTCTAATATATCCTTTATAACCGTTTTATGCCATTCGTCATAAATCACTTCACCCCGTGGATACTCTGACAAAGATTTTCTTATTACTTTACTAGCCTCAAATCTTTTTTCCCACCTCATTTCATATTCATTCTCTGAAAATGAGGTCATAGTATGCGATGCCATATCCACATATGCTCTATCTATTGCAGCCCTTATAAGATCTTCAGACTGTCCAAAACAACAACAAACCAAAAAATCCAATGATAAAGTATTTAAATCTTCTATAACAATCCCCCTCTATCGATTTGTCACTAAAAGTTTCTTTCTGTGGTGTTGAGTTATACTTGAAACTCACCAGAACCCTTGGATAACGCTAATCCATACTGCTTATAATTACCTTTCTTCACCCTAGTTTCGCCCTCGTGTTGAATGTCAAGTAGAATTGACCCTCATTTACGTTTAATTCTTCTTGACATTCAACAACTACAAATCTTTTACCCCCATTAATTGCTTTCATATATTCACTCCCCCCTGAATATTTGATTTATTCTTAAAACTAACCCGTTTTCACTTAGCATATACAACAGGCTTTTCAGGTGCTGTATACATTTTCCACTCTATATAAAATAAATAATCCAATAACCACTCCTACCAATGCTCCAATGCTATCCAGACAAACATCAGAAACCTGACCACTACGACCTTGCACAAAGGTCTGATGTAGCTCATCGCTTGCAGCATAGATTGCACATAGCAACCATGGTATAAGAATTCTAACTGTGGATTTATGCTTTATACTGCCTTGTTTCAATATTCCTCGATGTTTAACAACACCAAAGGGGATACACAAATCCTTTTGCAATCCGTTTTTATCATATTCACCCCAAGTCATACA
>JAIKXK010000063.1 GCA_024684155.1 Lachnospiraceae bacterium
ACAGAAGATGCTTCTATTTACTATACCTGGGACGGAAGTATGCCAACAACAAATTCCTATAAGTATACAGAACCTATTTTAGTTCCGGAAGGAAATAATGTTTTATCTGTAATTGTAGTGGATAAGCATGGTATGACCTCTAATGTTGTGAAAGGCAATTATATTTATTTACCATAATGAAAATTACGATTGTTTGTGTTGGAAAAATTAAAGAAAAGTTTTATCGAGAGGCAATAATGGAATATTCCAAACGGATGTCCAAATATGCCTCCTTAGAGATTTTAGAAGTTTCTGATGAAAAGACAAAAGAAAATCTTAGTGAAATAGAAAAAAATAAAATCTTAGAAGCAGAGGGAAGTCGTATTCTTTCAAAAATTCCAGATTCAGCTTTTGTAACTACTCTAGATATAGAAGGAAAAAAGAAGGATTCTTTAGGGTTTTCAAACTTTATAGAATCAAATATGAATTGTGGCAACAGTCACCTTGTTTTTGTAATTGGAGGATCTCTTGGTCTTTCATCTGAAGTAAAAAAAAGAGGAAATGCTTCTCTTAGTTTTTCTGATATGACCTTTCCTCATCAACTTATGAGAGTTATTCTTTTAGAACAGATTTATAGGGCTTTTCGAATAATGAGAAATGAACCCTACCATAAATAACGAATATGGAGATATGCTATGTTTCGAATGTATGATTTGATCGAAAAGAAAAAGAATAAAGAAGAACTAAAAGAAGAAGAAATAGCGTATATTGTATCCGGGTTTACCAGAGGAGAAATTCTGGATTATCAAATGTCAGCATTTTTAATGGCTGTTTATTTTTGTGGCATGACAAAGAAGGAAACTTTTCTTCTTACACAGAAAATGAAGGAATCTGGAGATGTTTTAGATTTATCAGGAATTTCAGGTATCAAAGTGGATAAGCATTCTACTGGCGGAGTTGGAGATAAAACTACTTTGGTTTTAGCACCTATGATAGCTTCTCTTGGGGTTCCTGTAGCGAAAATGTCAGGAAGAGGTTTAGGACATACAGGTGGAACCATTGATAAATTAGAAGCTTTCCCAGGCTTTATGACATCTCTTCCGGAAGAAAAATTTATTTCTAATGTAAATCAGTATAAAATAGCTGTTGCTGGCCAGACAAAAAATTTGGCTCCGGCAGATAAAAAAATATATGCATTAAGAGATGCAACAGCATGTGTAAATTCTATTCCATTAATTGCTAGTTCTATTATGAGCAAAAAGCTGGCCTCTGGAGCAGATGGAATTTGTCTGGATGTAAAAGTAGGCAGTGGTGCTTTTATGAAAACTATTGATGATGCCACTTTGTTAGCAAAAACCATGGTGGATATTGGAAGAGCTGCGGATAAAAAAATGGTAGCAGTTCTTACAAATATGGATGAGCCACTAGGTTGTGCTGTTGGTAATACACTAGAAGTCATGGAAGCCATAGATTCTTTGCGAGGGAATGGGCCAAAAGATTTTATGGAAGTGGTATTTGCTTTAGGCAGTGAAATGCTTATGATGGCAGAAGTATGCCAGTCAAAAGAGCAGGCAATAAAAATGCTCTCATCCACCATATCCGACGGCAGCGCCCTGGAAACATTTAAAACCTTTGTAGAAATTCAAGGTGGAAATAGACAAGACGTAGATCATATGGAGGATTTGTTGGATATTAGCTGTAAAAAAGAAGTAATCTCTTTGGAAGAGGGGTATGTTTCTTCTATTGAAGCAGAACAAATAGGTAATGCGTCTATGCTTTTAGGAGGTGGTCGTGCTTCAAAAGAGGATACCATCGATTTATCTGTTGGGGTGATCCTTCATAAAAAGGTAGGAGATAAGGTTCAAAAGAATGAATCCATTGCAACCATTTATGGAAATTCAAGGGATTTAGTAGAAATTGCTATAAAAAAAGTAAGAGATGCTTATACATTTAGAAAAGAAAAAACAATGCCAAACCAAATGGTATTAAAGATTATTAAGTAGGGGAACATCATTGGAAAAGGAAATATTAATGAATATACCTGCCCAACATTTGGAAAACTTATTCGGGCAGTTTGATCACAATATAAAAATTATTGAAAATGGGTTTGGAGTTTCTGCAGTAAATCGAGGTGATTCCGTTAAGATTATTGGGGAAGAGTCGGGAGTAGAAGCGACAAAAAATGTGTTGAATGAACTTTTAAGCCTATCGAAAAGAGGAAATGTAATTACAGAACAAAATGTAAGATATGCAATGTCCTTAAAGGAAAACCTTGGAGATCATCCTTTGGTTAAGATGGACGAGGATTTAATTTGCCATACCATTTCAGGAAAACCAGTAAAACCTAAAACCATAGGTCAAAAGAAATATGTAGATGCTATACGAAATAAAATGATTGTGTTTGGTATGGGACCTGCTGGTACTGGAAAAACTTATCTTGCAATGGCAATGGCTATTACAGCCTTCCAGGCTGGTGAGGTTAGTCGTATTATTTTGACTCGTCCAGCAATTGAAGCAGGAGAAAAACTTGGGTTTTTACCTGGAGACTTACAAAGCAAGGTGGATCCTTATCTTAGACCTTTATATGACGCCTTGTATCAGATTATGGGGGCGGAATCCTTCCAAAGAAATATGGAAAAGGGATTGATAGAGGTAGCGCCTCTTGCTTATATGAGAGGTCGAACATTAGATAATGCTTTTATTATTTTAGATGAAGCTCAAAATACCACGCCTGCACAGATGAAAATGTTTTTGACTCGTATTGGATTTGGCTCAAAGGCAGTAATTACTGGTGATGGTACCCAAAAAGACTTGCCGGGAGGCAGTATTTCCGGATTAGATGTAGCCTTAAAAGTGTTAGCTAAGGTAGATGATATAGGCATTTGCAAATTAACAGGGGAGGATGTAGTTCGTCATCCATTAGTCCAGAAAATTGTAAATGCTTATGAAGACTATGAAAAGAATCAAAATAAAGGACGTAAAAAGAATGATGCCAGAAGAAAATAAAATACCACCACTTAGGTTTCTTTATATATTGTTTATGTTTATAACTTCTGTAGTTAGCGTCTTTGTTTTGGCATATGGAAAGAAGTTGTTATTAGATCAGGCTCTTTGTTTGGTAACTCTATTTTGTGCATATTGGGTGGTTTTTATTATTTCTCTTATGCACCAAAGGAGGATCGGAAAATTTACTTATAATGATACCACCTATCGAAACCTCTTTCTTGTAACATTGCTTAGTTGGGGCCTTATTATTCTTACGAATTTTATGCCAGATTTCTTTGGTCCTATTATGCTAATCGGTTTTTTATATGTAGCTGTTTGTGATAGTAGTTTATCCTTGGCGTGCTGCATATTTATGGATTTATTGTTTTGCTTTATAACAGGTAAAAACAGTTATGTGTTGTATTGCTATTGTATTTTATCCATATTTGGAATCTTATTTGCCTATTATCTAAAAGAACAGCGACACGAAAAAAGAATTATTAATTATGTATTGATAGCTATTATACAATTTTTAATGCCTTGTATTTTTTATGATTTTTCATATGGAAAACTAGAATTTAGTGCTATCATACAATTCGTAGGTTTAGCAGTTATTTATACTGTGATTATTTATTTTGGCTTTCGTTTTTTTGTTTTTATGGATGATAAAGAAGAAACAATTGCCTATGAAACTTATGTGGATGATGATTATACACTTTTGCAGGATATGAAACGATTTTCCTTAGGTGAGTATATGCATGCAAAGAAAGTATCTAAACTTGCAAAGAATTGTGCCATAGAAATCAATGCCAATCATATGTTATGTGCCTGTGCAGGGCTCTATTATCATGTGGGTATTTTAGATGGTGAACCTATTATTGATAATGGAATTAGTATTGCTAGAAATCGATGTCTGCCAGATCCTGTTGTAGAGATTATAAGTGAATATTGTGGGATTTCTAAAAAACCTTCTTCTCCAGAGTCGGCCATTGTCCAGATTGTTGATTCACTTGTAACAAAGGTGGAAGCTATTGGAGATACCATGGAAAGTTCCTGGAATCAGGAAATGCTTATTTATCAAACGCGAAATGAGTTTTCTAACATTGGAATGTATGATGAATCTGGTCTTACAATGAATCAATTTTTAAAGATAAGAGATTGTTTGATTATTAAGGAGAGTTTATTATGACCATTGATATTGTAGAAGAGGTTTCTTCTTCTTTTGATTTTAATATTGAAGAAATTGCTACAAAGGTTATTAAGGGAGTTTTAGAATATGAAAAATTTCCTTATGAAGCTTATGTATCTTTAACCTTAGTGTCAGAAGAGGATATTCATGAAATTAATTTAGAACAAAGACAAATTGACAGGTCTACGGATGTGTTATCTTTTCCAATGATACCATGGAATGAACCTGTTAATTATGATGAGTTGGATAAATTATCTGATGTCTTTCATCCGGAAACAAAGGAGGCGATGCTAGGTGACATTGTGTTATGTGTTCCAAAGGTAATCTCGCAGGCCATTGAATTTGGTCATTCAGAAAAAAGAGAATATGCTTTTTTGATTGCACATAGTATGTTACATTTATTAGGTTATGATCACGAAGATGAAGATGAACGTGTTCAGATGGAAAAAAGACAAAAAGAAATACTAGAATACATTGGTATCACAAGGGAGGATTAATTGAAAATGAAACTTGGTAAGTTGAATTTAACAAAAAAACAGCTAGGAATAATTGTTGCAATTATAGTAGTAGTGGTTGCAGTAATTATTGCATTGGTTGTAAATGGTTCTAAGAAAGAAACAAAAAATACAACAGAACCACAGGTGGAAGAAGAACAACAAGAAGAAACGACAACAGATGAAGTGGCTACTACAGCAAAGAGTCTTTTAACAGGAGAGGATATTTCATCTGAAATTGCAAACAAGAGACCAATTGCAGTTATGATTGAAAATACAAAAACGGTATTGCCTCAGTCTGGTTTAAATTCTGCAGGAGTTATTTATGAGTGTCCAGTAGAAGGTGGACTTACAAGATTAATGGCAATTTTTGATGATTACTATGATTTAGAACAAATTGGTAATGTTCGAAGCTGTCGTCCTTACTATGTATATTTTGCTAAAGAATTCGATGCAATTTATGTACATGTAGGTCAAAGTATTCAT
The DNA here is from genome assembly GCA_024684155.1 of Lachnospiraceae bacterium. GTDB lineage: Bacteria > Bacillota > Clostridia > Lachnospirales > Lachnospiraceae > JAILEN01. The sequence continues at coordinate 5,134 of JAIKXK010000063.1, forward strand.
GGTCAGGTTTTACTTGATACAGGTATTGTTGATGATTTAAATGCCTTAAGTGGTGCTGCAGCAAATATTACTTTCTACAGAACTTCAGATAAGAAAGCTCCTCATAACTGTTATGTTTCAGCTGATTCTGTTTTAGCTGGTATTGAAGCTGAAGGATATAGAACTGATTATGAAGACGGTTATACAGGTCATTATCAGTTTGCTTCTGAAGATGCACCAAATACTTTGGAAAATGGAACCGACTGCGCTGTTGTTTGTCCTTATTTCTTTAATAATGAACCATACTTTATTTACAATGAAGAAACTGGTCTTTATGATCGTTATGAATTTAATATGGCTCAGACAGATGCACTAGATGGAGAGCAGGTTTCAGTTAAGAATATTATTTTTCAGACATCTGCAAGTACAACTTCATTATTAGAAGAAACTCAGTACTTGAATATTCCATTAGTAGGAAGCGGTGCAGGAAAGTATTTTACAAATGGAAAAATGATCGATATTACCTGGACAAAGGAATCAGATACAGAGGCAACACATTATTATGATTCTGAAGGAAATGAACTTCAGATTAATGTTGGA
>JAIKXK010000171.1 GCA_024684155.1 Lachnospiraceae bacterium
GATATTTTTTCTTATGATGTATTGAAAAAATATCTCGATGACAAGAATAAGACTGTTGAGGATTATAAAAAAACAGAATTATGGAGGATGTTTAAGCAAGTCGTGTTAAAGGGGAAAGCTTTTCCAGAAGAAGATAAGAAGCTCTGGAGACAGGTTTATTATGATTATCTGTATCCAAAAATCTTCGATGAATTAGACAAGAAGAAGAAAACAAACGACTCTATTGCTCGCAATAGATGGTTTGATTCTGACATCTATTTGAGCCTCAAACTGTATTGTATGCAGGATGTTCCAACTATGGACAACGAATGTTCTGAAATGATAGAAAAATACGGTGTGGACAAATTAAAAGCATACAATCATTTTGTAAAAGAAGCACCTTCAGTTATGCCAACAGGGATTATACGCGCAACCTTTGGTAAAAAAGTTCCCACAAATGAAGAACTTGCAAGTATAAAAGAACTTGATGTTGTTGGGTTGCAAAGTTTCCTCAATAAGAAGCTAAGTAATATTTATAATTTGCACATGTTATATCGCAGTGTGCTGGAAGAAATGGGATATAACCTTTCAATAAGAAGCATTACTCCTGGTTATAATGAGCATAAATACATAAGTAAACTTGAGTTTCTTGTCGATCAAGAGGAAAATAAACCAAAATTAAAGGAGTTGGATAGTCTATTTCATAAATGGAAAGAGATTGAGAAGAGCCGTGTCTGGGATTATTATCAATTGTGTGAGAGTAGTGGTTTTAAGAAAGCATGCGCTAACATAAAAGAAGCCTTAGAATATAGAAAAAATCATCCGCTTGCAGATGGTGTCTATAATGTAGGAGATGAACAAGTTCCATGCAAAGTTCTTGACGATAAACTTGTAGTTGATGGTATTTGCACACTAACAGCAGTTGATGACCAATATCCACATGCTACAGGAGATTGGTATAAAAAAAGAACATCTAATCTCAAAATGGTCGTTAAAGTGGAAAATGGAGTGGCTGTGAGCAAGAAGTTTTCTGGAACTCAAAAAGTTTGGATGCCAGATGAAAATGTCTATAAAAGGACGCAAGGAAGCACTATTCAGAAAACAGCAAAAACTCTTGCAGCAAAGCCTGTTGTGGTTAAAACAATAAATGTGGCTGATGTTGCACATTACTTAGATTTTAAAATTGTACAAGACAGGATGCTTGATCGGTTAGTCTTTTATCGAGATACTGACACTTCATTATCGCATTTGTGTAAATGCTATCTTGAAGGAGAATCTGCTATGGGCAATGACGATTGGTATCTGGAAAGGATTAAACTACCAATTCAGCCCGTTGATATTTCAAAAGTAATTGAGTGATGCAAATATGAACTATCCCAAAGAATTTGTGAAGCTGGTTAAAGAAACAAACGGGTTTCTTGAAGGTGAATTATTAGGTGTAGGGAATCCTGCTTCCAGTATTTTACTTGTAGGAAAAGAACCAGCAATACCAAAGGGATTGGAACAGCAAAGAAAACTCGAAATAGAGAACAACTACCAACAATGGAAGTTCAATCTTGATATGAATACTGATATTTCTGCCGTATTACCTATGTCAGAAATTAATGATTATAATCCGTTATTTCCGTATAAGGGACAGAAATACAAAGTACGTATAGAAGAGGTAATAGATGGAAAGAAAAAGGTCAAACAAGGAGCAGAAGGGACATCTAAAACTTGGTATCAATACCAAAAACTTTGGGATTGTATTCGCTTTGGAAGGGATGATTGCCATTCAGACATCATTGATTATCATGAGCACTGTTTCTCTACGGAATTAAGTTCTGCAAATGAGAAATACAGTTCACGTGTTATATATGATGATAAAAAGAAATCTATTGAAAAAAGGAAGGGTTTATTATGTCATCCTTTTTATCAAGGCTTCCCTATTGTGATTCTTGCGGTAGGTCATTATCCTAAAGAGCATGGTATTGATTTGGAATCTATTTTCCAAACCAAATGGGACACTCGAACACGTTTTGTAGGAAGATTTTGGTACAATATTCACCACTCGGTAACAAATATACCTAAGTTGCTAATTCATACAAACCAATTATCGATGGTCTCAAATGTTTTAATTAAAGAAATAGCAGAAAGATGCATTGATTTTAAATACAAGCATCATCTAAAACTCTAAATGTGTAAATGTACATTAATAAGGGGAGCCACTACAGCTCCCTTTTTTCATACGCCTTTTTGTGCTTTCTGGAGATACATATGCTATAAAGGCTATCCTGACAGCTTGTAAGATGATAGCCTTACTATTTATCTCTGTTTATTAGTTACTACTTACTACAAAATCAAAAACACACTGTTTATGCGGGAATGAAAGATGTTTGAGCGTAGTAACCTTTTTTTTGTAGTAAGATGTAGTAACTTCACTTTTATGGCTCGATTACGGGGATTTGGGGAGGATAGGTACTACATTGAAAGTGCGTGTTTATACGAGATTGAGATGTATTTTGTCGTGGCGGTAGTAACTGTAGTAAGCAAAGATTTATGCTGATTGGAATTTTCTCGCGCCTTGTTTTTATCTATAATCTTCATTTTTGAAGATTCATGAAAGCGGGAAACCTTTATATATATAATATATGCGTGTGTGAAAAATAAAAAAGTGAAAACAAAAAAAGCTGCAGCACTTCCCAGTGCCACAGCTC
>JAIKXK010000088.1 GCA_024684155.1 Lachnospiraceae bacterium
TATTTATTGTTACTTGGTCCTGTCATTGAAGAAAAGCATGGTTCTAAAATCTTAATTCATGTCATTATTATTACTGCAGTTGTAACAGGATTAATTAATATTATCTTTTTCCCTGGAGTGGCTCTTTGCGGAGCCAGTGGAGTGGTATTTGCCTTTATTTTAATTACCTCTTTCACAGGATTTCGACGGGGAGAAATTCCACTCACCTTTATTTTAGTAGCTGTTATTTTCATTGGACAGCAGGTGTTAGACGGAGTGTTAATTTCTGATAATATTTCAAACCTTTCTCATATTGTGGGAGGTATTATTGGCGCAATTATCGGTTATCGATTAAATAAGCGATAGTATAAAAGGAAAAGATTACGGAGGAAGAAAAATGGAAAACATGGAAGGCTTTCGAGTAGAGCATGATTCTATGGGAGAAGTAAAGGTCCCGGCAGATAAGTTCTGGGGAGCCCAGACCCAAAGAAGTCATGAAAACTTTGAAATTGGAGTGGGAATTGAAACTATGCCAAAGGAAATTATAAAGGCTTTTGGTATTTTGAAAAAAGCTGCAGCACATGCAAATAATGCATTGGTGCCAGAACGAATGACAGATCAAAAATGCGAGGCAATTTCAAAGGTTTGTGATGAAATTTGCGAAGGAAAACTTTTTGAACAGTTTCCTTTGGTGGTTTGGCAGACCGGTTCAGGTACTCAGTCCAATATGAATGTAAACGAAGTAGTAGCAAATCGTGGCAATGATTTGGCAGGAGAAAAGCTCTTACATCCAAATGACGATGTAAACATGAGCCAATCCTCAAATGATACCTTCCCAACCGCCCTTCATATTGCATCTGCGTTATTGTTAGAAGAGGAGTTACTTCCAGCAGCAAAGGAATTAGTAGCAGAGTTTCAAAGATTAGAAAAAGAAAATGAAGGCATTGTAAAAACAGGTAGAACCCACTTGCAGGATGCAGTTCCGGTTGCATTTTCCCAGGAGATTAGTGGATGGAGAAGTTCTTTGGAAAAGGACATCCAGCTTGTGGAACTATCCCTTTCGCCTCTAAAGGAATTAGCACTTGGTGGTACGGCTGTAGGAACTGGTTTAAATGCACCCAAAGGCTTTGATACCTTAGTAGCAGAAAAAATTGCAGAGTTTACAAAGAGTGATTTTGTAACTGCAGAAAATAAATTCCACGCCTTAAGTTCCAGAGATGAGCTTGTATTTGCTCATGGAGCAGTAAAGGCAACGGCAGCAGATATGATGAAGATTGCAAACGATATTCGCTGGCTTGCTTCTGGTCCAAGATGTGGTCTTGGAGAAATTACAATTCCAGCCAATGAACCGGGAAGTTCCATTATGCCAGGAAAGGTAAATCCAACTCAGTGTGAGCAGGTAACCATGGTAGCGGTTCAGGTAATGGGAAATGATACAGCAATTTCCGTGGCAGCCTCTCAGGGAAATTTTGAATTAAACGTATTCTTACCTGTGATTGCCTATAACTTTACGCAATCTGTAAGATTGTTATCAGAGTCCATTCGCTCCTTCAATAAAAACTGCGTAACAGGATTACAGGCAAACAAAGAAAAGATGCATGAAAACCTGCATCGCTCCTTAATGCTTGTGACTGCTTTAAATCCTTATATTGGATATGAAAATGCAGCAAAATGTGCCCATAAAGCCTTTGAAGAAAATATTTCTTTAAAAGAAGCCTGTGTTGGCCTTGGATTTTTGTCTGAAGAGCGGTTTGACGAAGTGTTCCATCCAGAAGAGATGGTATAAATAAAGAAAGGGTATTCCGTCAATGCGGAATACCCAGTTTTTTTGTAGAATTAAATTGCGTTTACGGTGTTTGTATCGCTAAGTTTTGTTCTTGTAGTGGTTTCTACTCCATTTGTAGTTGTAGTAGTTTCTAAGTAAGCAACACCGTTGATCATTACAATTTCTGTTGTTGTTTCTTCTGAGGAAGAATCTGAATTTGTAGATGCTGCATCAGCACCAGATGCACTACTTTCTGTAGAAGCAACAGTAGTGGCTGTCTCATCCTGTTCTTTGATGTAGTCCATAAGGTTTGAAAGTACCTCATCCATGTTGTCGATGGTTGGAAGACCAAGGGATTCGGCACCATCATTCATGGCATCTGCTAACAGTTCCAAATTGTCCTGGTTTGATAAATCAGAAATACTGAGTCCTAATTCTTCCATCTTTGCTTCAATGCTATCTACATTTGCACGAAAAGCATTGGATAGAGTCGTCATAAAGTCGTCAGTTGTTTCTGTGGTGGAGCTTGTGATTTCACCTACCATCATGCCACTGGCATTGTAGGTTCCTGTTGGAATGGCTCCATCAAATGACAGGCCGGACGGAATGTATTCATCCTTTGCATCGGAATTTGATTCTGGTGGCGGTGGCAAAGGTGTTTGTCCGTTTACATTCATGGCCGTCATAATACTTGGATCATAAGTTACTCCATTGATATCCATAAGTATCCTTTCCGAGGAAGGTCCATCTAAAGTTTTTACGCTATCCTTAGCATATCCCCTCATATCTTATATCGAATGATTTATATAGAAAAATAATAGTTTTAAAACCTTAAATTTACCTTAAAAATTCACAGATTTCGGGATATGAGGTGTAGCAATTAAAGGGGATAGATGGTAAAGTAGTAGGAAGTATGATTGTATTTAGTATAGGAGGAAAACTATGAGACAAATTGCATTAGGACAGACGGAGATTAGTGTACCTCAAAATGGATTTGGAGCACTGCCCATTCAAAGAGATACAAAAGAAGTTGCAGTAGAAATATTACGTAAGGCTTATGAAGGCGGTATGCGTTATTTTGATACAGCCAGAGCCTATAGTGACAGTGAAGAAAAAATAGGTGCAGCCTTTGGAGATATGGGTATTCGTGAAGAAATTTATATTGCCACAAAGACAGCAGCTACTACAGCAGAAGATTTCTGGAAGGATTTAGAAACTTCATTAAAAAATTTAAAAACGGATTATATTGATGTTTATCAGCTTCATATGGCAGCAAAATGCTATAGACCTGGAGATGGAAGTGGACTTTATGAGGCTATGGTGGAAGCAAAGGAAAAAGGACTCATCCGCCATATTGGTATTACAGCTCATAAAATCGGTGTGGCAGAAGAAATTGTGGAAAGTGGATTATATGAAACCCTGCAGTATCCTTTTTCATATCTTTCTTCGAAAAGAGATATTGAATTAGTGAAATCCTGTCTTTCTAGGGGTATGGGATTTATTGCTATGAAGGGATTGGCAGGAGGATTAATTAACCGATCTGAAGCTGCTATGGCCTTTATGAATGAATATGACGGAGTCATTCCTATTTGGGGAATTCAGCATATGAGTGAGTTAGAAGAGTGGCTTTCCTATATGGAAAAAACTCCTACTATGTCAGGAGAAATTTTAGAGTTTATTGAAAAAGAAAAAGAAGAATTATCTGGAGATTTCTGTAGAGGATGTGGATATTGTATGCCTTGTCCTGCAGGAATTACCATTAACCAATGTGCAAGAATGTCACTTATGTTAAGACGTGCACCATCAGAGGTTTGGCTTTCCGAGTATTGGCAGAAGGAAATGGAAAAAATCAATTCCTGCTTAAACTGTAGAGAATGTACCAGACATTGTCCTTATGAACTGGATACTCCAAACTTATTACGTAAAAACTATGAAGACTATCAAAGAGTGTTAAGGGGAGAAGTCGAAGTTTAAGCATAGAACTTGCACAGCTAGATTGTTTAATCAGGAGTGTAGAATTGTGTTTGGTAAATTAATTGGAACAAAGAAATTTTATCGGCATATGCTTTATATTGCTGTGCCGATTATGATACAAAACTTAATTACAAATGTAGTGGGAATGTTAGATAACATTATGGTGGGACAGATTGGTACCGACCAAATGACAGGGGTTTCCATCATTAATCAGTTTTTATTTGTTTTTAATTTGTGTATCTTTGGTGCGGTATCCGGTGCTGGTATTTTTACAGCACAGTACTATGGTCAGGGAAATAACGAGGGAATTCGTCATACCATGAGATTTAAATTAATTGTGGGTCTTATTGTATGTGGGATTGCCTTTTGTGTCCTGGTTTTTGGTGGTGCAGATTTAATGCAGCTATTTTTGCATGAGGATGGTGTAGGAAATGCAGCAGAGACCCTGCGCTATGGAAAAGCTTATTTAACAGTTATGTTTTTTGGACTTTTTCCTTTTGCATTATCCCAAATTTATGCAGGTACTCTTCGTGAAACAGGAGAGACAATTTTGCCAATGAAGGCAGGAATGATTGCAGTAGCAGTGAATTTGGTGTTAAACTATATCTTGATTTTCGGAAAACTTGGATTTCCCGCATTTGGAGTTATGGGTGCGGCAGCAGCTACAGTGGTATCACGTTTTACAGAGCTTTTTATAATAGTGATTTATACACATAAGCATGTCGATAGATTTCCTTATATTATTGGCTTGTACGAAAGCCTGGCTATTCCGCCAACCTTAGTTCGTGCCATTATTATAAAGGGAGCACCATTACTCTTAAACGAAACCCTTTGGTCTGCAGGACAAACCGTTATGGTTCAAAGCTATTCCCTTCGTGGTTTGTCTGTAGTAGCAGCCTTTAATATCAGTAATACTCTGGCAAATGTATTTAATGTTGCCTTTATTGCTATGGGAGAGGCCATTGCTATTATCTTAGGCCAGGAACTTGGGGCAGGAAAGCCGGATGTAAAAGAAGACTCGTATAAGATGACCTTTTTTGCTGTTGCCATTTGCTTTTTTATGGGAGCACTTATGTTTGCAACAGCCCCCATCTTCCCCAAAATTTATGAGACAGAAGATGCGGTAAAGGAATTAGCAGTTCGCTTTATTATGATTTCAGCCTGCTTTATGCCAGTCTATGCCTACGAGAATTCCGCTTATTTTACCCTTCGTTCGGGAGGCAAAACAGTAATTACCTTCATATTTGACTCAGCCTTTGTATGGTGCGTATCCATACCGGTGGCTTATGTGGTAACACGATTTACAGATTTTAACATTGTAGTTTGTGTTATCATCGTAAACCTGTTTGAGTTTATAAAGGTTGTTGCAGGTTTTGTACTAGTGAAAAAGGGGGCCTGGATTCAGGATTTGACGAAACTCACTGCGATAAAATAAGGAGTACAGTGAATGAAGATTTTTTTGATTGATTATGAAAATGTCAATGCCGCTGGCTTAGAAGGAATCAAAAAGCTAGCGACAGGTGATCAGGTTCATATATTCTACAGTGACAGAATCAAAAATATTCCATTTGAAAAAAGTATTGAACTAAGTAAAAGCTCTGCAAAAATTGAGTACATTGAAACTCATAAGGTAGCAAAAAATTATTTGGATTTTCAGCTATCTACCTACCTAGGTTATTTAGTAGGAAAAGAAAAAGAGGGAACCTTTATCATCGTAAGTAAGGATACAGGTTTTGATAGTGTGGTGGATTTTTGGAAGGGAAGAAACGTAACGATTTCCAGAAGTGAAACCATTTCAAATCTAAAAAAAGAAAATCCAAAGAAGTCTTTGAACAAGAAGAATAAAAAGAATAAAGAGACTTCTAAAAAACCTGAGAATAAGAAAAAGGAAGAGACTCCTAAGAAACCTGAGAATAAGAAAAAGGAAGAGAATCCTAAGAAACCTGAGAATAAGAAAAAGGTGGAATCTTCCAGGAAGAAACCTCAGAGTAAAAAGGAAAAGGAATCTCCTAAAAAATCTGAGAGCAAAAAGAAATTAGAAACATCGCCCAGATTGCAGGATCCTAAGAGAGCAGAAGAAGCAAAAAAGATTTTGCAGTTTGACGATACCTGGAGAAAGCGGGTAAGAGAAAATGTAAAAGAAGATCAGCTTACTCCAGCAAACTATGCCGCACTTTACATTGCGGTTGCTACCAGCGATAGTAAACAGGAATTGAACAACCATTTGACACAGAAGTTGCCAAAGGAAAAGGTAGGCAGCGTCTATAATCATATTAAGAAGTTGTTTGAGGAATACTTAAAAAGTAAGAAATAGAGCAAAAAGTGTTTTAGTAAGAAGGGAAATAAAGCACAAGATTTCGGTTCAATCATTTATTTGGAATATGAAAAGGTCAGTTGTAATACATTGTTTACGACTGGCCTTTTTTTAAAATCATACATCCTTCCATAATTAATTAAACCTGTTTATTAATTGTATGGAATCTGATATAATTACCTTTAATGTAAGAGAATCCAAGAGGGGGATTTTAAAGATGGAGTATAAAGAACTTATAAGAAAGAAGAACCATATTTTTGTTATTACTTTATTTATATGTATTGTTCTTCGAGCAGTGGCAAATGTATTTTTTGTACCAATTACAACCATGCTGGCTATGATAATAGCAGGAGTGGTGTTAGCTGCAATTTTAGATGTGTTATCAAAATTCATACCACCAATACCTATGATGTATTTGATGGTATTGGCTATGACAGCGCTTTGCTTTATGCTAATGGTTGCCTTTCCATGTACGACTAATTTTATGATGTTTTTCTTAGCTATTTTTATGGTGGTGCTATATGAAGATATTAAGCCAATTGTCCTGCAGTGCATATGCTCTGGTATTGGTATGATCTGGTCCTATTTTAAGTATAGTGATCGCCTGGCAGAAACCTGGAGTGTAGATGCTCTTGTAATGTCAGTGGTTTATGTTATCAGTGCCATGCTTATTTATATTTCACTTTGCAGAATGACACGAGCTCAGTTTGCTCAGCTACAGGAAACCAGTAGAGTCAGTGAAGAAGAGTCGCAGAAAGCCAACGCTTTAGTACAGGAGATTACAAAGTCTGTAGGTGTACTTGGAGATACCAGTAATAAAATTAGCGATTCTGTTGGAGTTACCAATCAGATTTCTTCTCAGATTGCAGAGGCTACAGAGGATGTGAGTCGTGTAACGACAGAAGAGGTATCAGATGCAAATGAAATCCGAACCATGGTAGAAAAAAGTGTTTCCCAGATAGAAGAAGTGGAAAAGAAATCCATTAACATGGGGGCATCTGCAGGAGATGCCAGTGCAATTGTAGATGAAGGTGGAAAAAAAGTAGCAGAGCTTTCAAAGGAAATGGAATCTCTAAAAACCAGAATGGATGATGTAAGTGTAGCAGTGGGTGAATTAAACGAGGCCACAGGACAGATTGTATCCATTCTTGCAACTTTAGATGAAATTACATCCCAGACAAATCTTTTGTCTTTAAATGCAAGTATTGAAGCAGCACGAGCAGGTGATGCAGGAAAAGGATTTGCGGTAGTAGCAACTGAAATTCGAACTCTTTCAGAAAACTCAGCTAACTTTACAGCAGAAATTCATGAGATTATTAATGGAGTAAATGACCAGACGAAGAAGGTCCGTGATGAAATCGCCCATGGTATGGAAACAGTGGATGTATGTGCATCTCATGCTGCAGATGTAGATGAATCCTTTAAGGAAATCTCAAATCATACCAAACAGGTACATGAAGAGGCAGTTTCCATTGAATCTCAGTCAAAGACCCTAGCAGAGTTATTAAATTTAACTTTAGAAGATGCAAATAATATAGTAGATAGTATTAATTCTACTTCAGCTGCAATGGAGGAAATATCCGCAAGCATTGCAAACTTAAATGGAAATATTGGATCGGTGGTAGATGGATATAAGGATATTGAATCTATTACCACATCACTGATGGAGGTATCAAATCATGGAGACTAAATTTCGATGGGCCTATATAGGGGCTGGCAGCATTTGTAAAAAAACAGCAGACGAAATTACAAAGGCAGGACATGAGATAGTAACGGTATATTCAAGAACCTTTGAAAAAGCCAGTGACTTTGCGAAGCATTATGGTGCAACACCTTGTCACTCTTTTGAGGAAGCAGTAAATCGTGATGATGTGGATGGAGTGTATGTTGGAACCCCTCATACATCCCATAAGGAATATGCCATAGCTGCTATGAGATTAAAAAAGCCAGTGCTATGTGAAAAGCCTATTGGAATTAATCTTTCGGAAGTAGAAGAAATTATAAATGTGGCAAAGGAAGAAGATGTTTATTTTACAGAGGCAATGTGGACCTGGTTTGCTCCTGTAGCCCTTCAGGTAAAAGCATGGGTGGATGAAGGAAAAATTGGTGAGTTTAAAGAGTGTTATGGAAGCTTTTGTATTCCAGGATTTGTTGGAAAAAAATCAGATCACAGACTCATCAATCCGCTTACAGCAGGAGGTTCCTTATTGGACCTTGGAATTTATCCTATTACTTACATGTATAATCTTTTTGGCATGCCAAAGGAAATTCACTGTGAAGGTACACTAAAGGGTGGAATTGATACAGAAGAAATAGTTACATTAACCTATGAAAAAGGAAAGTGTGTATTGAAATCTTCCCTTAATTATCCAGAGGAGAAAATGGAAATCAAAGGTAGTTTAGGTGAAATTAAAGTAGGACCTATGTTCCACAGCGCAAAAAAGGCAAAGTTAAAAACCACTACAGAAAAGGATGTAATGAAAGAGGATACCACCTATGCCAATGAGTTTACCCTTGTTGCAGAAGAGATAAAGGCGGGAAAGAAAGAATCAGACTATGTTCCTTTTTCTCATACCATTGATTGTATGAAAATTATGGATGAATGTCGTAGACAGTTAGGACTTCGATACGAAGGAGAAGAGTAAAATAAAAAGGGCAATCGGATGAACCGATTGCCCTTCGCTTTTTCATACTGCTTATTTATTAACAATATCCTTTAAAGCCTTACCAGCCTTGAACTGAGGAACGGTAGAAGCTTTGATTTTGATTTCAGCACCAGTCTGAGGATTACGTCCTGTACGAGCAGCACGCTTAGAAGTCTGGAATGTACCAAATCCAACTAACTGAACCTTTCCACCTTTCTTTAATTCATCTGATACGCTTTCTACGAATGCGTCTACAGCTGCAGCTGCATCCTTTTTAGAAAGATCTGCTTTTTTTGCAATTGCATCTACTAATTCTGTTTTGTTCATTTTATTCTCTCCTTTATATTAATGAAACTATTACAGGCGCTCTCCCTTGAAATCGCCTTAACAATAGGTATTTTATCATATCAAAAGGGCAACCACAATGAAATTGTTACATATTTGTAATAATTTTGTATTTCTTTTTACATTGAAAAAGCTTTTCGCATAGAATAATATAATTGTATACAAAATGTATAGTGTTAAGAAAGATATATGTATGGAAAACAGGAAATTAAAAAGTAATATTACGAGATATTTAAATAAGATATTTGCGGTGATGCTGGTAGTCATATTTCTGGCTTTTGCAGCAGTTTTGATTTTTAGTAATTTAAATCAGGAACGGGAAGAGGCTTCCTATATGTTCTATCAGATTGAGCAAATCTTTGAAAAGAATTCAGAGGAATTACAGGAAGTAGAAGAGGAGTATGCTTCTACCTGTCTTACAAAGGCAAAGGCAGTGGCGTATATTTTAGAATATCATTCAGATATGGTGGAAGAAAATGATGTGTCAGAGCTTTTAAAGGTTGCATCATTAGTTGATGTGGATGAGATCCATGTCTTTAATCAGGAAGGTTATTTGTTTTATGGCACCAGTCCACAGTTTTATGGATATACCTTTGATTCTGGGGAACAGATGAATTATTTTAAGGATATGTTAGAAAATCATGACTTAGAACTGGTTCAGGATGTAACACCAAATACAGCTGAGGGAAAGCTGGTACAGTATTCTGCAGTGTGGAGTGAGAATGACGAGTTTATTGTAGAAGTAGGAATGTATCCGGATAAGGTTTTAAAGGCCATGGAGAAAAATGAGCTGGAATATATCTTTTCCCTATTAAAGGCGAATGCTGGTGTGACTTTAATGGCAGTGGAAGAAGATACTCATGAAATTCTTGGATGTACCGAGGAAGGCATGGTTGGGTTAAATATAAGTGAGGTTGGGTTAAAGGATGAAATCAATACCTCAGAAGTTGGGGTGATTGAAGCTGTTAATGGTGAAAACTGTCTGGTAGTATTTACGGAAATCAATGGAACCTACGTAGGGTATATTGTGCCTTTGTATCAGGTATTTCAGGAACTACCAACACTGTTTTTATACTACAGTTTTGGACTGATTGTATTAATATTTATTCTGGTGCGGGCAGTATCCTATTTTATTGAAACTTATGTAGTAAAAAATATTTATTCTTTGAATGAGGATTTGCGTCGTATTACAGATGGAGATTTAGATGTTAAGGTAAACATTCGAGGCAGTCTTGAAATGACAGAAATGTCTTCTCATATTAATGAAATGGTGGCATCTTTACTATCCATGAATAAAAAATTATCGAAAGCCATGGCTCAGATTGAAGAGGAAAGAGACAGAGACACCTTGACAAATTTATATAATCGTCGAGGTCTAGATTCCCATATGGCCAGCTTGGAAAAGTCGACAAATAAATTAAAACACTGTGCCATTATTATGGCGGATGCGGATGGACTAAAAGAAATCAATGACAACTATGGACATGAAGCAGGAGATAATTACCTTATTGCAGTAGCAGAAATCTTTGAAAAGTTCCAAGGCCAGGGCGGAATTGGAGCAAGGCAGGGTGGAGACGAGTTTGTATTATTCCTATGGGGCTATGATACACAAGAATCTCTTTTGAACCAGATTGAAATTCTAAAGAGCTATCAGACTGGATTATTTACTGAGGTGACAAAGGATGTTACCACCGAGATTCGCTTCTCTTTGGGATATGCTTTTGATGAGTCTCATTTGGATTATCAGGAGCTATTAAAAGAAGCAGATAAAAATATGTATCAGGATAAAATACAACGAAAAAACAATCGATAAACTTGACGACGGAGCACATTCATTGTATATTTGTAAGGCAGGACTAACATTTGAAGAGGCAGCAAGGCCACTTCTTGGAGGAATGTTGGTTCTGCCTTATTTCAAATTATTAGGAGGTAGCAAAATGAACGAAGATATGCAGATCGTACGTGTTCATGCAAGAGAGATTTTAGATTCACGTTCAAATCCTACAGTGGAAGCTGAGGTTGAATTATTAGGGGGAGCAATTGGAGTGGCAGCAGTACCTAGTGGTGCATCCACAGGCGAATTTGAGGCACTTGAACTTCGTGATGGTGGAGACCGTTATGAAGGAAAGGGTGTATTAAAGGCTGTTGCAAACGTAAACAATGTAATTGCCCCATTACTTGAAGGAGTAGATGCATCCAATATTTATGAAGTTGACCGTATCATGCTTGAGGAAGATGGTACAAAAGATAAATCAAAACTTGGAGCAAATGCAATCCTTGCTGTTTCATTAGCTTCTGCAAAAGCAGCCGCAAATGAACTTGGAATTCCTTTCCATACCTTTATTGGTGGATCCGCTGGAACAAATCTTCCAGTTCCTATGATGAATATTTTAAACGGTGGAGCTCATGCTACTAACTCTGTTGATACACAGGAATTTATGATTATGCCTGCTGGAGCATCTTCTTTTTCAGAAGGACTTCGCTGGTGCTCAGAAATTTTCCATGCACTTATGAAGCTATTAAAAGATGCAAACCTTGCTACATCTGTTGGTGATGAAGGTGGTTTTGCTCCTAATCTTGGATCAGATGAAGAAACTCTTGATTATATTGTTAAGGCCATTGAAAAGGCTGGATATAAACCAGGTGAAGAAGTTGTAATTGCTATGGATGCTGCTTCTTCAGAATGGAAGTCAGAAAAAGGAAAAGGTTTCTATCACTTACCTAAATGTGGAAAGGACTATACATCAGATGAGTTGATTGCTCACTGGAAGAGTCTTGTAGAGAAATATCCTATTTATTCCATTGAAGATGGTTTGGATGAAGAAGACTGGGAAGGCTGGAAGAAGATGACAGCTGAACTTGGAGATAAAGTACAGTTGGTAGGTGACGATTTATTTGTTACAAATGTAGAGCGCTTACAAAAAGGTATTGACCTTGGCTGTGCAAATTCTATTTTGATTAAGTTAAATCAGATTGGTTCTTTAACCGAAACAATTGAGGCAATTAAGCTTGCTCATAAAAATGGTTATACAGCAGTTACATCACATCGTTCTGGGGAGACAGAAGATACTACCATAGCAGATTTAGCAGTTGCCCTAAATACTCGTCAGATTAAGACTGGTGCACCAAGCAGATCGGAACGTGTTGCAAAATACAATCAGTTACTTCGCATCGAAGAAGAACTAAAGTGTGCAGCTGATTATCCTGGATTTTTAGCTTTTAATCGAAAATAATTCACCTAATTTTCCTATAGGAAACAATATATTTTTTATACAATTATAAGACCGTATCTTTCAAAAGAGGGATGCGGTCTTATTATTTTACAAAAAAATAGAACCCACCATCTCTGGTGAGTTCTGGGGAGAGTAATATGAAAAAATTTATCAATGAAACAATGTGTTTGAGGAGTGTTTCATTTGACATTTGTTATTCTATAAAACGAACCTTAAAGAAACCTTAAAAAATAATTAAAAATATAAAATAGATGAAAATATTTTTTTAGACAGTTAAGGTTATTAAAAAATACAAAATAAATACAAAAAAATAAATATAATTTGATTCAAATTCTAAAATTAGTAGTA
>JAIKXK010000129.1 GCA_024684155.1 Lachnospiraceae bacterium
CATTTAAGAACCTGTCTAAGAAATATATCACTGCAATTGCCATAATACTAATGCTTGGTAATTGCTATGTTTTTATGTACTCTCTTAGTAGAAATGGATTCCTGATAACTACTATTTATCTAATGTTCCAGATGTATTTCCTGTGGAGAGATAATAGGAGTAAATTAGAAAATTTTCTAATATCTATGATTTTTCCCTTTAGTGCACTTGCAATGATTGTTTTCCCGCTTATAACTTCTGGGGATTTATTTGAGAGACTTAACCTCATATTTGCAGGACGCTTTATTTTCACCAGGTACTTTTTGACTTATGAGCCGCTTAAGCTTTTTGGAATTGTAGGAATTCCAGTTCCTTTAGATTCTTATGTTATTGATTCATCATACATTTATCTTGTTTTTAGATTAGGTATTGTGGCGTTTGTCTTGTATTTTGTAGCTATGATTCTCCTTATTAACAAGATGCTGCGTAGGGATATGCGTTCTGAACTTGCTGTTGTTCTGGCACTAACAGTTGGAGGAATAAATGAGACATATTTATTTAGTCAGTCATATAAGAATCTTATTTTTATTTTCCTTGGCGTATTCTTGTATTCTTCGATGGCAACGCTTAAAAAGTATTTGCCCAATTGGGCTACTAATGAGAAACTAGGATTCAAAATTGGCGCTAAGGAAATCAAGATATCAGATAAAAAGGAAGAAGGTAGGAGAATAATACCAATTAATATATCGGCCGTTACAGCTTTTTTGCTAGTGTTCTTTGGTTTGCTGACAAGCCTTGTATATATTTGTGCTTTTCCTAAGCCTAATGACATCTATTTACCTCAGTACGAAGTGACAAAAGGTGAAACAGATGAAGTATATTTAACTGAGGAGGAAGTAAAAAGTCTCAAGAAGCAAGGCGATATAGTTAGAGGCTATGTGGATGAAGAGACTCCTTTGTATCGTATGCAGAGGAAAGGTACCGCCGAGATGGAATACGTACGATATATTTTTAGTTACGGGCTTTGGGGCGGTAGTATTGTAGCAATAGCTTTTTTGCTCATATGGTCTGCAAGGAGCAGGGTTCGCTATTTGCTAAGAAATAAAAACATAGGACCTGATTATAAAGAAAACGTGTTGTTAGTTCATAATTATTATAGGATTCCCGGAGGGGAAGATATTGTAGTTGCCAATGAGAAAAAACTCTTGGAGGATAATGGACACAAGGTTATTCTTTATTCCAGAAATAATGATGAGGCAGGAGATCATAATTTCCTGCAAAAAATCGGTCTTGCATTTGTTGCACTCTTTAATATTAGAACATATAGGGAGATAGCCTCTATAATTGATAAAGAGAAGATTGATGTCATTCATGTTCATAACACAGTTGCGCTGATCAGTCCTGCAGTTTATTTGGTAGGAATTAATAGAGGAATTCCTGTCATTCAGACAATTCATAATTTTAGGCTTATTTGTCCAAATGGTGTTTGCTATATAAAAGAACATATATGCGAGAGATGCCTTGAACACGGACTTAAGGCTTCACTTTTGTATAACTGTTATCGTGATAGCAAACTTCAGACCTTTGTTTGCGTTTTATCTATGAAAATACAGCGTATGCTCTTGACTTATAGGGCCATTAACTACATTTGCCTTACGGAATTTAACAAGAGTAAGCTAATGACGTTAAAGCAGATTAGAGAAGAAAATGTTTATATAAAGCCGAACTTTACTACTATTGATGTAACTCCAAAGCCGTTTGAAGAGAGAAAAAGGCAGATTGTATACGCAGGAAGAATTGAGAAAATTAAGGGCGTAGATATGCTCTTACAGGCGTGGATGAAGCTTGGAGATAAGGCGCCTAAGCTCATAATTTGTGGATCAGGAGAGTTGGAGAGTTGGTGCAAAGAGTATATTGAGAATAATGAGATTAGTAATGTGGAGATGAGAGGGCAGATTCCAAATAGTGAAGTCAAAAAGCTTGTTGGAGAATCCCTTGCAATAATATATCCAACGCAGTGGTATGAGGGATTCCCTATGGCTGTTGCTGAGGCATATACGATGGGAACACCTATTCTTGCGTCAGATATAGGAAATGTTGGTAATCTTGTAGATGATGGAATATCTGGAATTAAGTTTAAGAGTAATTCTGTAGTAGCTATTGCAAAAGCTGTAGAAACTTTTACGGCTGATCCAATAAGGATTCCAGATGAGTACTTGTCCAAATATACAGCTGATAGTAATTATCGAATATTGAAGGAAATCTATGAAAACATTCGAAGAAAGAACTAAAACAACTGGAAATCGTGATTTCTCTTTGGAACTTTTACGGGCCTTTTCATGTCTTATGGTTGTAGGGGTACATTTTGTACAACATTTTACCGTTCCAGGTAAGCTTGGAATGTTTCTGGAAAAGGGATCTACAGGAGTTGGATTTTTCTTTATATTAAGTGGTTTTCTTGCATATAGGTCTCTAGATAGAGCAGATGGGGTTATTAAATACTGGATCAAGAGAGCAGTACATATTTTGCCTTTATACTTCATTGTTCTGATTTTTTATTTTATTTTGTATGCTCTGTCCGGAAATATTCCAGAGGATTCGTCCGGATTATATTGGATTAGATATATTTTGCTAATTAATTTATGGGTTCCATCTAACAATGATTTTTGGGTCAATCTCGGAGCTTTATGGAGTATAAGCGTTTTTGTCCTTTTTTATTTACTAGCTCCTATTATTTATAAACTGATTAGAAGATATTATACCTCATGGATAGGAGTTGTTGTTTCTTACGTTATTTTTAAGGTTACAGAAGGTTTTGGAACTGGCAGACTCCCAATCAGGTATATGTTCTATTTTATGCTGGGAATCATGTTGGATTTGGCAATTAGAGAGGGCAGAGAATTTGGTACAGGTGTACTTATAAGTGCAGTACTTGTTTTTTGCTTCCTTGCAGATACGGGAGAAGCAATAGTATCCCCTATGTTAGCTTGCTTGTTTATTTTGGTGACGAGTGGCAGAAAAGAAAAACTATCTGATAATAATGTTTTAAAAAAAGCTGTGTGTTTTATTGCT
>JAIKXK010000137.1 GCA_024684155.1 Lachnospiraceae bacterium
AAAAAAGTTAAAAAGCTCATAGCTAATACATCATCAGAACCAACTCCCACAAAAATCTGATCCTTTGGCATATTATATTCCTTTGCCAGGGCCGAAACCAAATCAAGGGCTTCTGGATCAGGGTATTTACGAAGTATTTCCATTGAAAAATCACGAATCACCTCTTCCACCTTTGGTGAAGGTGGAAAGGGATTCTCATTCGTGTTTAATTTAATAATATCTTTTTCTTTTGGCTGTTCCCCTGGAACATAAGGAACTACTTTTCGTACGTTTTCTTCCCAACTAGTCATGTTAAATTCTTCTTTCTTTCTTAATCTCAGGACGATCTTTACAACAATCTTTAATCGTCGTCTGAAGAATCTGATTTACTACTATCGTCATCCTCATCTTCTTCATCGTTGTCATCATCGTCATCCTCATCTTCTTTTTCCTTTGCCTCTTCTTCTGCCTTCTTGGCAGCATCTTCCAAAATCTGATTGTAAGAAGTTTCTGCCTGAGTCAAAGTATCATAATTTGTAACAAAAAGCTTCTGAGTTTCTGTTAATGAATCATATAAAGCACGTGCATTTGCAATTGTTGCTCCACTATCTGAAGTAACGGTACCAATCTGATCAATGGCTGCAATAACAGGTGCAGCTGCTGCTTCCTCATATTTGTAGTTTTCAGTTCCTGCAAGTTCGTAAACCAATACAGGGAAACCGTCGGATACATAGCTAAAAATTGTAGCTGCTGCAGAAGAAGGTAGATTTATACATCCATGAGAACCAGACGTCTTATAAATCTGTCCTCCAAAACTGCTTCTCCAAGTTGCATCGTGCATACCTTCATTGCCATGGAAAGGCATCCAATAGGAAACCGGTGTGGAATAGTTGTCACCATTTAAGGTAGCATCCTTCTCACAGTACATAACAAAATAAGCTCCTGTATGGGTACCATTTCCTTTTGACACATTACCAGATACAAAATCTGTATCTAGTACACAGCTACCATCTACATATAAATACAAATGCTGAGCTGTTAAGTTAATCTCTACGTAACTATTTCCATAGTCATTTCCATCATGGGAATTTGCAGTATACTGATAAACAAAGTCTCTTGAAACATCTTCACCAGCTAAAAGTTCACTTTGAAGTTGAGCGACTTCACCCTCAACATCAATCTTCCATCCGTAAGTTCCACCAGGAACTGTTACTTCTACATTCCAGGAAGTCATAAGTGTTTTTGCTTTACCATAGGTGTTGTACTTTGATGCCATAGAAGAAACAAACTCTGTCATAGCATCATTGTTAAAGGAAAGCTCAAGATTTTCATCAGCTGTAAGCCAGCCAGCCACCTCACTTGCTTCCACTTTTTCAGTTTCGCTACCAACGGTGTACTCTATGGACATATCAAGACACTTATTCATATCTTCTACTAAGGCTTTTAACTTCTTCGAATTCTTTTTAATGGTAGGTTGAATGTAGCACTGATCTTCTTTTAAGCCCACTTCTTCCTGTAGGCTGTCGATCTTAGTGCATAACACTTCTACCATATCATCCACATCAATTTCTGTTCCATAAACTTCATCTTTGATAACGAACTTATCTCCATCAAAAGAATAAGTAGCATTTTCTGTTTTAATTACATCAGTATCTGTCACGCAGTCTAACTTTTCTACTGCTTCTTTTAAAGCAGCTTCATCATAAGTTACTACTTTTTCAGACACATATTCTTTTGAATGAAAAATGTAATATGGCCAGGTAAATCCATTTTGAGTCTCCAATAAACTCTCTATTTCATTGTTATCTAAAGATGTTTCTAAGTCCAGGGTCTTTGAAGAAACACTATAGGTTTTGTCATTAGCTTCATCCACAATTGTAAGTTCATATTCATCTGCCTTACTTGCAATACGCTTCTTTACAGTATTGACTGAAGCCAAAGAAGCCTTTACACCATTTACACTACTTCGAATAAAAAAGTGACTGTTAAAGAAAAATGAAAGTCCAATGTAGATTACAAGTAGCACTAAAATCACTGCACCACCTATAAGTAAGACTTTTTTCTCTTTTAACTTTTCCAAAAAACTACTCATCTGTATCATCTCCATCTAAATCTTCAAACAAGGATTCGTCTATTTCAAATTCATCCTCTTCTACATCTCTTACCACGCTTTCACGTCGGCTCTTTTTTGATATATAAAGTTCCTCATCTGCATATTTTACTAACTGATTTACCACTGTATCTATATTACAGGTAAATACATGGGTTCCAACAGAAACCCCTAAGAAAAAAGGCTTTCCGGAAACAGAGTTAAATAACTCTGCTGAAAGTTTAATATCTGCAATCTTTCTTTTAACGAAAGATTCCTCATCTTCCTTTTCATCTATTACAAACATTCCAAGAAACTCATCGCCACCAATACGACCAAGAGGCGCACCTTCTCCTATGCCACGTCTCAAAAGCTCTGCTGCTGCTTTAATCGCAAAGTCTCCCTCTCCATGGCCAAAGGTATCATTAATTTCTTTTAGATGATCTAAATCTCCAATCATAATGCATGCTCTCTTGCTCTGATTATCAGATACAAGTTTTTGCATTTGCTCCATAACGCCTCGACGATTGAATAATCCTGTTAAAGGATCTGAAGATGCACTGTAATTTAATTTTGCATTCTGTTCAATCATCTTTTCTCTGTCTTCATGGGACTGTTCTAATAGTTCCATAAAATGAAGGGAAGTTCCCATTTGTAATGTAGTTAAATAAATATTCGGAACCTCTTTATAAAAAATCTCTGTGGTCAAAATACCGTATTGACGGTTTCCATCAAAGATTAGATAACTAAAGTAAATATGACTTTTCTCATCTGCTTTATGAACAGGTGTAAGTCCTGCCCCTCGCTGAATGACAGGTGCATTTTCCTTTTCATAAACATGAAATTTCTCACCTTCCTGATGAAACACCTGTCGCAAATTTTTCGATAAAATGTATGGTTTATTCTCCTCATTTAACATAGGAGACTCTAATAGATAAAGAGACGTAAAGTCTGCTTTATGTCGAATAAACACCTGAGACATTAAGGTATATATGGTAAGTTCATTATCTGCGGCCTGAATCAACTCTCGAAGCATTAACGGACCACTAATTGCCTGTGTCCATGTCTCCTTCATTTCTTCAAGGGCATTTTGAATCTTATTTTCTTCTCTAGGAGTAGTAGACTGTGCCGCATCTCCTGTGCAGCCACAGGATCCACGAACAATAAATCCCGTTGGAATTCTCTCAGATTTAACCGGCTTTTTATTTAGAATATCCATAGCAAGTTCTACTGCACGATATCCCATTTCACTAGAACGCTGTTCCACTGTTGTAAGTCCCGGCTCACAGCACCAGGCCCATCTCATATTATCAAAGCCTGTCACTGCAATATCTTTACCAACCACTAATCCCTTTTCGCCACATACTTTATAAACAGCATTTGCCATCTCATCATTGGCGCAGCAAATAGCATCAATATGTTCATTGTTTTCAAAAAGAGCAAGGACTTTATCCTCTACATCTTCAGAAAAATCCCCATACTCAATCATGTCATCCATGACTGGCATACCATTTTCTATCATAACATCAAGATATGCCTGAAGACGCTCTTTTGCATCATCATTTGTTTCTGGTCCACTTAAGAACACAATATCTTTATAACCGTGTTCTTTAATTAAGTGTTCTACACATCTTTTCATTCCACTGTAATTATCACAAATAAGATTAATACCTGCTTTAGGTGGAGTATTATCCTCTAAAATAATACAGGGAATGTGAGAAAACTTATTTAAAAAAGTTTCTTTGTCCATTAATTTCTGGAAGGTATTCAAAGAACCATAACCAATAATTAAAAGATCAAACTGATCAAAATGTGCATAGTCATAAAGAGATAAATACTGATAATCAAATCCCTTTTCATCTGCACTAATTGGTCTATAAAAACTACTGCTTTCCGTTCCTAAGAAAAAATGCACATCTACATTTTTGTCTAAGAAGCCCTTATATACAGATTTTATAATTTTTTTCGGATGATCCATGTGACAGTTTGCCACAAAGACACCTATCTTTTTTCTCTCACCCATACCAAACTCCTAACATACCAAGTATATATTTCAAGTTTAAAAATTATTTTATCACAACAATAGGAAAATAAAAAATTTAGAGATTTTCCATTTCTAAAAGCCACTGTGTTGCCACAGCATCTGATGGCATTCTCCAATCCCCTCTAGGAGAAAGTGCCACAGTACCAACCTTTGGACCATCGGGCAAACAGGATCTTTTAAACTGTTGTGCGAAAAATCTTCGTAAAAATGTGGTTAACCATTTTTTAATGGTTTCTTTATCATACTCACCTTCAAAGGCCAGACAAGCCAATCGATAAATCTTTTTCGGCTCCTGACCAAGTCGAACCATGTGATACAGATAAAAGTCATGTAATTCATATGGTCCCACCAACTCTTCAGTCTTTTGTGAAATAGTACCGTTTTCAGGAGGAAGCAATTCCGGCGAAACCGGTGTGTCTAACACATCACAAAGAACTTTTTTCAAATTTTCAGAAGAACATTCATCTGCATAATATTTTACTAAATGTCGAACCAATGTCTTTGGAACAGAAGAATTCACCGCATACATGGACATGTGATCTCCATTATAAGTAGCCCATCCAAGAGCTAATTCTGATAAATCTCCTGTACCAATTACCATTCCACCGGCTTTATTGGCAATGTCCATTAAAATCTGAGTACGTTCTCTGGCCTGAGAATTTTCATAGGTAACATCATGGGTAGCTTCATCCTGTTCAATATCCTTAAAATGCTGTAATACCGCAGGTCGAATATCCACTTCCTTTAAAGTAGCATGTAATGCTTCAATCATGGATAAGGCGTTTTGATAGGTACGATCTGTGGTACCAAAACC
>JAIKXK010000177.1 GCA_024684155.1 Lachnospiraceae bacterium
TCTTTTCCTTGCAGGATTGTTTGTAACAGGAATTGGACTTACCTTCTTTACCATGGAAGTTTGGGCAATTGTTTCTGATGCCATTGATTATCAGGAAAAATTAACGGCTAAGAGAGAAGAAGGAACTTCATATGCGATTTTCTCTTTCTTTAGAAAGATGGGACAGACCGTAGCAGGAGTTGGATTTAACGCTCTTTTGGCATGGATTGGTTATGTATCAGCAACGGATACCACAGAAGTAATTGTACAAAGCGATTCTGTTAATAACGGAATTTATACACTGGCTACCTTAGTTCCATTTATAATGTATCTTTTGATGGCGCTTTTGATGCACTTCGGATACACCCTGGGAAAGAAGGAGACCATTGAATTGGCAGATGAGCTTCGAGAACGTCATAAGAATGATGTAATTGATGCTTAATTTATACACACATACATATTTTAAAAGGATTGTCCTTTGGGGCAGTCCTTTTTGTTTACAAAATTAAATTTCGTGCTATTATATTTTTAATTATGAGACAAGTTAGAATGTGAGGAAGAACATGGTATCATTTGCAAGTGATTATACGACAGGAGCACATCCTGAAATTTTAAAGAAATTGGGAGAAACAAATTTAGAACCTTTAAGTGGATATGGAACAGATCCATACTGTGAACGTGCAAAGGAAAAAATAAAAAAAGCCATTGGTAAAGAAGACGTGGAGGTGGAGTTTTTAGTAGGGGGAACCCAGACCAATGCCCTTATTATTTCCTCCATGTTACAGGAGTTTGAGGGTGTAATTGCTGCAGAAACAGGACACATCAATGTGCATGAATCTGGAGCAGTGGAATATACCGGTCATAAGGTAATTGCCCTTCCAGAACAGGAAGGAAAAATATCCGCCTTAGATTTATCAAAGTATCTAGAATCCTTTTATGAGGATGAAACCTATGAACATATGGTAATACCAGGTATGGTGTATATCTCTCATCCGACAGAATATGGAACCTTGTATACAAAAAAAGAGTTAGAGGATATTTCAAAAGTTTGTAAGCAGTATGACTTGAAACTCTTTATGGATGGAGCAAGACTTGGCTATGGCCTTATGAGTGACACAACAGACGTGACGTTAAAGGATATTGCCACACTTAGTGACGTATTTTACATCGGAGGTACAAAGGTAGGCGCTCTTTGCGGGGAAGCAGTTGTCTTTACAAAGAATAATAAGCCAAAACATTTTACTGCTTACATCAAACAGCATGGAGCCCTTCTTGCCAAAGGAAGACTCCTTGGAATTCAGTTTGATACATTGTTTACAGAGGATTTGTATTTTACAATTAGCAAACATGCCATGGATATGGCAAAAAAATTAAAAGAGATTTTTTTAAACCACGGGGTAGAGTTTTTTATTGACTCTCCTACCAATCAGCAGTTTGTAATTATAGAAAATGAGAAGTTAAAAGCCTTTGAAGGAAAGGTGGTTTATACTGTATGGAGTAAGTTAGATAAGGAGCATACAGTACTTCGATTTGTAACAAGTTGGTCTACTACAGAGGAAGATTTAAAGGTACTAGAAAGCTGTTTGGGTTGATTATAGTATTATGATAGAATAGTAATATTAGGATGCACTAAAGGAGGCAGAAATGTCAGAAGATTTTTTTCGAAATGCACTTTCTAATTTTATGAAAGACTCTGCCAATGGTGGTGCCATTCGTCATTTACACGATGTAGGATATTCCGTGGAGGAGATACAAAAAGAACTTTTATTTCCTGCCCAAAAGGAAGAAATACAAAAGGTGATTGACGAGTATGAAAAAGAAAAGTCATCTCCTGAAGATGCTTATGAAATTGTCAAAGTGCAAAATGCATATGGAAAAACATCCTTTCAAAAACGTCCGAAAAAGAAGGACTGATGTTTAGGATAAGTAGTAGGAGTATAAAAACCAGTAAAGGATAACTATGAATTTATTTGGATTAATAGGAAATCGCATTGCTCAGGCAGTCATTGCCCCGGTAGTGAAGAATATGAAGATTGAATTTCCGGAAAGAATAGAAGGGGTAGATGCCTTTTTATCCATTCCAGAAATATTGGAACAAAATAATGCCACCCATCCATTGATTGTTACAGGACCAAGGATTTCAAAAAGTGAATTCTTTTCTGCTATGATACACAACTTAGATGGAGCCTATACCATTTACGATAAGGTAGAACCAGATCCAAAGGTTTCTCAGATAAGTGAAATGGTAGAACTTTATCAAAAGGAAGGTTGTGACAGTTTTATTGCCATTGGTGGAGGATCTAATATGGATGCAGCAAAGGCTGCAGCTGCAGGGGTGACCCGTTCGGATAAATCCATTAGTGAATTAGGTGGCCTAATGAAGGTGAAAAAAGCCATACCTTTATTTATTGCAGTTCCTACTACTTCGGGAACTGGGTCAGAGACTACAGTGGCGGCCGTGGTAACAGATGATAAAACAGGAAGAAAGTATGCTATAAATGATGGAGTGCTTTGCCCAAAGTATGCTGTTCTAGACCCTAGTCTTACGGTGACATTGCCACCGGCGCTAACGGCACAGACAGGTATGGATGCCATGACCCATGCAGTAGAAGCCTACTTAAACGAAAAATATCACACAGAAGAAACAAAGGAATTATGCGAAGATGCAGTTTCTGCTATTGTGGAATTTTTGCCAAGGGCCTATGAAGATGGCAGCGATATGGAAGCAAGAGAAGAAATGCTTATCGCTTCCTTCAAGGCAGGAGAGGCTTTTACCGTTGCCTGTGTTGGAAATGTTCATGCCATTGCCCATACCATTGGGGGCTTGTATCACGTACCCCATGGAATGGCAAACGCCGTGATTTTACCTTATGTTTTGGAAGATTATGGGGAAAAGATTTATCCTGCTCTTGCAAGACTTTCTGAAGTGGCAGATATTAAAGTGGATGGAAGTGATAAGGAAAAGGCGAAGGCTTTTATTGATACATTAAAATCCATGAATGAACATATGGAAATACCGACACACTTTCCACAAATAAAAGAAGAAGATATTCCTACTATGGCTTCCTGGGCAGCAAGGGAAGCAAATCCTTTGTATCCATGCCCAAAGATTTATAGCAGGGAAGATTTTAAAAAGATAATTCGAAAGATTCGAGGATAACATGAAATACGAGACAATACTTTTTGATATGGATGGAACGGTTCTTGATACTCTAGAGGATTTAAAGGATGCCGTGAATTACGTATTAAGAACAAACAATGAACCAGAACACGACCTAGATACCATTCGTCGATTTGTTGGAAATGGAATGAAAAAATTAATGATTCGTGCCATTCCAGGAGGAGAGGAAAATCCTACTTTTGAAAAACAGTTTCAGGAGTATCAGGATTATTATCCACCTCATTCTAGAATAAAAACAAAACCCTATGATGGAATTACAGAATTTTTAGAAGAGTGCAAAGCTCGTGGTGTAAAGGTGGGGATTGTTTCAAATAAACAGCAGATTGCCGTGACAGAATTAGCAGAGTATTACTTTGAGGGATTGACACAGGCGGCAGTGGGAGATGGAGAAGGAAGATGTGTAAAACCGGCAAAAGATGCTCCTCTTGAAGCTATGAAACGATTAGAGGCAAACCCGGCTACAACCTTGTATGTAGGCGATTCTGATGTAGATGGTCAAACGGCAAAAAATGCAGAGCTTGACTGTGTATTAGTTACCTGGGGATTTCGTGATCGGGAAGTTCTTGAAAAGGAAGATCATATTGCCATTATTGACTCTGTAGAAGAGTTGTATCAGTTTATTTAATGGTTAGCTTTAAACAAAGAAAACTTGACACAAGGGAAAAATCCCTTTACATTAATATTGGATAAAAACGTGTGTAATCACGTGAAAATAAACGAAAGGCGGTGAAATAGTTCATGGATAGTGACGGGCATATACGAGGGTCAAAAGTAAATACCATCAGTGGAAGTGAACTGTTATTCCGTTAAGTGTTTTAGGCGCCGGGGATAACGGCGCTATTTTTGTGCGATGAAATCATAGTTCACTTCTTCTGATAGAAAGAAGAGGAAAACTATGTTAAATATGTATAAGACGGATGACAGAGTCATTCGTGAAATCGAAACCTTTGAAGAAGGTTGCTGGGTAAAACTTACAGATCCAACCTTAGAAGAATGTTCGAATATTGCTAAGGCGCATAATATTGATATTGCAGATCTTCGTGCACCTTTGGATGATGAAGAAAGTTCCCGAATGAGTTTGGAAGATGATTATACTTTAATCATTGTGGATATTCCAACAGCAGAGATTCGTAACAACAGACATACCTATACCACTATTCCTTTGGGTATTTTAGTAAAGGAAGACGTTCTTATTACTGTGTGTTCGGAAGAAACTGCAGTGCTTCGCAGTTTTGTGGAACAAAGAGTAAGAGATTTTTCTACCAAAAAACAAATGCGATTTACCTATCAGATTTTGTTTAATGCAAGTATGGTGTACCAAAGCCTGCTTCGTTCCATTGACAGAAAACGTACAGAAATTGAAGAACGTATCGATCAGGATACAGAAGATGTAGATTTGATTGATCTTCACGAATTAGAGTCAAATCTGGTTTACTTTGCTACTTCTCTTCGGGCCAATGGTGTAGTACTGGATCGACTCACACGATATGGAAGACTTCGTCAATATGAAGAAGATCAGGAACTCTTAGAAGATGTTATTATTGAAAATCGACAGGCAATTGAAATGACTCAGATTTATCGTGACATTATAAAAGGTACCAGAGAATTACTTTCTACCGTAATTAATAACCGATTAAATAATGCCATGAAATACCTGGCAGCCATTACCATTGTTATGAGTATTCCGAGTATTATCTCAGGGCTCTGGGGAATGAACGTGGATGAAAAATGGATGCCACTTTCTCATTTCCCACATGGATTTACATTGCTTTGTATTGGAACTTTGGTGACCTGCATTGTGGCTATGGTAATTTTGAAAAAGAGAAAAATGCTATAAGAAGTCTGGTGAACTATCCATTTTGGATAGTTCATCTTTTTCATAAGGCAAAACCTTGGAGTAGAAAATGGACCGAGTGATAAGTTATGAAATAAAAAGAGAATATAAAGATATGTGGTCCTTCTTTAAGGAGAAAAAATATCCGAAGTCTTTGCGTACGCAACTGAAGCAACATCCTTCTCAGGTGCAGCTGAATGGGAAGGAAACTTTTTTATATGAATCTATGGAAAAAGGGGATTGGTTGGAAATTACCATAAAAGAAAACCAACAATCTTCCATGAATTTAAAACCTTTAGATGTAGCTATTGATGTGGTTTATGAAGATGAGGATATCTTAGTGGTAAATAAACCGGCGGGTATGTCCATCCATCCATCTGTAAGACATTATGAAGATTCTTTGGCCAATGCGATTTTGTCTTATCTAGAGAAAAAAGGAGAGCGTATCATTTTTCGCTGTGTGAATCGGTTGGATAAAGAGACTTCCGGGTTAACAGTGATTGCAAAAAATATGTTGGCAGGAGCGATTCTTTCTGAAGAAGTAAAGCATAAGGAAATGAAGCGGGAATATCG
>JAIKXK010000160.1 GCA_024684155.1 Lachnospiraceae bacterium
AGAAGAAAGTGAATGCAGATTATGGGCAATAAAAGATCCGCTTTTAACGGAGTATCATGATCATGAGTGGTGCAGAATATCACATGACGACAGATATATTTTTGAAATGCTTTGTCTGGAAGGTCAAAGTGTAGGGCTTTCGTGGCGGACAATTATCAATAAGAGAAAGGCCTATAAGGAGGCTTTTTATGATTTTGATATTGATACATGTGCGACTTTAACGGATGAGTATTTGAATAGTCTTATGGATAACAAAGAACTAATCAGAAATAAGAATAAAATCTATAGTGTTCGAAAAAATGCGATTGTGGTAAAAAAGATTATTGAAGAGTATGGAAGTTTTGATGCCTATGTTTGGGCCTATACCGACGGCAAACAAATTGATGGTCATTGGAAAACCAGTGCCGATATGCCAACGGAGACAGAAATTTCCCGGAAAATGAGTAAGGATTTTAAAAAGTTAGGAATGGCCTTTGTGGGACCAGTGATTACATACTCTTTTATGCAATCCATTGGAATGGTGAATGATCACCTTTTAGATTGTGGATACAGATAAATATCAGTAGATTCATTTTTAGGTGATAAAAGATTTGTGGATTAAAGTGAGTCCTGGATGTTTATGCTTCCGTTATGAAATTCATGTCCATACAGATATAGTACAGTTACATAAAAGGTAATCATTACAGGATACCCAATAAGGCAAAACAGCCAGCCACCGGAAGAATATCCAAAAAGTCGAAAAACAAGCCATAATAATATGCCAAAGAGTGTAGCCGCAGATTCCACAATGAGAAATGCCAGCATATATTTTGTTTTTGCTTTTAAATTTTTATTATCTATATAATTCCATAATTTTTTCATTTTTTTACCTCCATCTATCTTAAGGATAGAGAGGAAATGTAAAATATAAAATCTTAGTGGTGTAAGATTTATGTAAAATATTTTTATGAAAGAAGTCCTCTATATATTTAATAGGAGACTTCTCTTTTTTTACTGTAATATCATATATTTTTTACGAAAGTATGATAGTTGATTTTACATTTACTTTCTAAAATTAATTCGTGAATTGAAAATGAAACTTAAATTTGGAGGAAAAAAATGAAAGAAAAATTGAATCTTTGAAATTATTGGTACCCTGCCACTTCCCATAGTAGGACTTTTTTCTACAGTTAGTTTGATTATGACGGCAGAAAGAAAGATTTGTCTTAAAACCATTCTTTCTTATGTGGCAGGAATTATTTGTTACTCATTACACCTATGCAGGAGAACCTGAAAAGTTTTCTTACAGGTTTGAAATTCATCCGGCAAATGAATTAAACGATGGATTTCCTTCTGGTCATTCAGGACAGGCGGCAACCTCATTGTTTGCCATTTTACTAAGAAGTTTTGTGACAGTAAAAAATGTAGAAAAATTTGATCGTGTAATGAGAGTATTATCCATTGGATTTACGATTTGCGTTATGATTTCAAGAATGATTCTTGGAATGCACTTTGCTACGGATGTTATGTAGATTTTCATATCCCTTTTCAAAGCGTTTTGTTAAAATAGTAGAAAGAAATGTAAGGAAAGGGAACAAAGATGAAATTAGCAGTTATTTATGATTCGAAAACGAATAATACAAAAATGGCAGCAGAGTGGATTGTATCTGGAATGTCTGAAGTGGAAGGGGTAGATGCAAAGGCTTTTTCGATTCAGGAAGTGGATGAAGAGTTTGTAAAAGAAGCAAAAGGTGTGGTATTTGGTTCTCCATCTTATGCTACAGCTATGACTCCAGATATGCATAACTTCTTGATGCCAAACGCCATGAAGCTTGGCTTAGGAGGAAAACTTGGAGGAGCTTTTGCGACAGAACAGTTTACTCACGGTGGTGGAGATCTTGTCATCCAGGCTTTATTAAACTATGAAATGACAAATGGTATGCTTTGTTATTCTGGAGGAAATGCCTGGGGCCTTCCAAACATCCATCTTGGACCGGTTGCTGTTAACAATAATAAGGAAGCTCATAATGGGATGGAACATTACAAAGAGTATTTTGTAATCTATGGAAATCGTTTTGCATCAAAAGCGTCTGAATTATTTTAGAGAAGGAAAGCATTCTATCAAGAGAGTAGAAATTTTCATTAATGGGGGATATAAATATATAAAGACCGCAAAAAGGATCATGTGATAGTTTTAGATGATTCTTTCTTGCGGTCTATTATTATATGAGTTCTAAAAATTTTTCGTGGATGCGGGTGTCGTCTCCCAGTTCCGGATGAAAGGCCAGGCCGATTTGATTTTTGTATTTAACGGCTACGGTTTTTCCATCAATTTGGGAGAGGACTTCTGTATATTTTGCATCTTCAATATAAGGGGCTCTGATAAAGGTCATTTCAAAATTTCCAAGT
>JAIKXK010000188.1 GCA_024684155.1 Lachnospiraceae bacterium
TACATCGGGTAATTTCAATACGTCCTCAATAGGATGTTCTACACAGTAATCAATTAATTCCATCATCAAATCATAATTTGAAATTCTAAATTCATGGAATCTTCCTAAACCGGTACGGGCATCCATAATGTAATTCATAAGAACCCATCCGGTAGGATTTAAGATTTCATCAACAGTAAAATCTGCGCTATCACCTTTGTCTACTGCAGTCATAATCTCTTCAGAGATTCTTTTAAAAGTATTTTTTCCACCATAGTAGTTATAAACTACTCTTGCTGCTGATTTTGCTTCACCTTCAATAATAAATTTATCTTTTGCTGCCTCGGCATCAACACGGCTAAGCTCTGATTCATGATGATCAAAGGCTAATTTTACACGTGGATCAAAAGGGAGGTTTGTTGTAATATCATCTCCTGTCAAATCCACTTTTCCATCCTGTACATCTTTCGGATGAACGAATTTAATATCATCAATTAAATCCATTTCCTTTAAAAGCATAGCACATACTAAGCCATCAAAATCACTTCTAGTTACAAGTCTTCTGCTCATAGACCTTCCCCCCTGCATATTCATTAGATATTAAAATTATATACCAATCGCCATTTTGTTACAAGAATAAGGACGCTAAGATTTCCCCTCTGCCACAGAGTAACTTACATCTGCGATTCTCATGGTAGACGGACGATGGGATACCAATACCACCGTCTGATTTTCCCTTGCCTCATTTAAGGATTTTAGGATTACTGCTTCATTTAAACTATCCAAATTACTAGTCGGCTCATCTAACAGTAAAAATGGTGCTTTATGTAAAAAGGCTCTGGCTAATCCAATCCGTTGTTTCTCTCCTCCAGATAAGGTATCGCCTAATTCACCTACCTGGGTCTCATATCCCTGTGGCAGAGTCATAATAAATTCGTGAATCGATGCCTTTTTACAAGCCTCAATAATTTCTTCTTTCGTAGCATCAAGTTTTGCAATTTTAATATTATTTTCAACCGTATCTTTAAACAGATAGGTATCCTGTGTCATATAGCCTTCCATCTGACGTAAATTAGAGGTATTAATGGATTCAATCGTTTGATCAGAGATAAGAATATCACCTTTTGAAGTTTTCCAAAACCTCATTAATAGTTTAAGCAGGGTGGATTTTCCACTACCACTTTTTCCTAATACTCCAATGATTTGATTTTCAGGAAATTCCATGGAAAAATCCTTTAATATTTCTTCTTTGTCATAAGAAAAATATACATTCTTTACCATGGCACCTGTAAAAGAAATTTCCCTATTTCCGTATATATCTTCTGTTTCCGGTGTTTCCTCCAAGATATCAAGAATTCTTCTTCCAGAAGCTATGGTTCCCTGAAGGGTAGAACCCAATGCCGCTAAGGCAGAAACCGGTCCAAAAGAAGACATAAAGGCTATGATACCAAGTAGCATTCCATCAAATCCAATCAATCCTCTATCGTAAAGGCAGAGGGCTGCCACAATCATAATTAAATCAAAAGCTAATATAAATGTATTTGCCAAAGATAAATTATAACCTGTCAAAGAATTTAACTTTCCCTGGGCCTCTGATAACTCCCTTGTCTTTTGATTAAGTTTTTCTTTTCTATGATCTCCATCATTATACTGAATGGTTTCTCTTAAACCTCGAATATTTTCTAAAACAAAGGCAGCTAAATCCCCTGATTGGAAACGAATATCATCTCCCATGGTTCCACTTATTTTTGAAATAACAACAGGAAGAATAACTCCCACTCCTACATAAGCAAAAAAAGCCACTATTCCTAATAGCACATGAAATCTACCAATATAGATACACATAAATCCTTCTGTTAATATGGCAATACAAATTGGAGAAATGGTGTGGGCATAAAATACTTCCAAAAGTTCCACATCTGAGGTAATAATGGAAATCAAATTTCCCTTATCCTTCCCCTCAAGTTTTGCAGGGGATAATTTTCGCAGTGCCAAAAACACCTTATCCCTTACTATGGCAAGTAAGCTAAAAGCAATATAATGATTTGTTTTTTGTTCTCCATATCGAAGAACGGATCTTGCCAGTGCAAATAACAATAAACATATAAATATTCCCTTCAGAGAAAGAGGTGTTTCAAATCCCATGCCATAAAGAATCGCATATCCTCCTAAAACAGGAATAAATTCCACTGCTAAATATGCCAGGGTTCCACAGCAGACCGCAAAGACCATATAACCAAATAATGGTTTTACCAGTCCTACCATTTGAAATAAAGTTTTTATCTTAGATGGTTGTTTTTTCATGTCCTACACCTCCCTTCCATATTGTTCTAACGCAACCTGGGTTTCCCATAAATTGCGATACACTCCATTTTTATCCAGTAAGGATTCATGGGTGCCTTCTTCTAC
>JAIKXK010000191.1 GCA_024684155.1 Lachnospiraceae bacterium
CGAAAGAAGAAGTACAGGAATACCTGCTTGATACAGTAGAAGAGTTAGTTTCAAACTATGATGTGGATGGTGTGCACTTTGATGATTATTTTTATCCAACCTTAGATGATAGTGATAGTGAACTTAGCTTTGACTTAGAGGAATATGAATTGTCAGGCTCAGGTCTTTCAGTGGCAGACTGGAGAAGAGAAAATGTTTCTGGTACTGTAAAAAAGATTTATGAGAGAATAAAAAGTGTAGATGAATCCGTAGAGTTTGGCGTCTCTCCTGCTGGAAATTTAGATAATCTTGATAGCGATACTGTGTATTTTACAGAGATAAAAACCTGGATGGCTGAAGAGGGATATGTAGATTATGTAATCCCGCAGATATACTGGGGATTTGAACAACGAAACAGAGATGGAAGTCTGAGTCCGTCTGCTTATGAGAATTGTCTTAACCGATGGAGTGAGATTCCCCGTAGGGATGGTTTAAACCTCTACATCGGATTAGCGCTTTATCGCTGTGGTTTAGATATTAATGATAATAATACGGTAAGCGAGTGGCTGTCTTATAATGACATTATAAAAAGACAGGTGGAATCTCTTCGACAAAAAGAAAATGTAGGCGGCTTTAGTCTCTTTGATTATAGGGATTTAAGTCGAGTTGAGGCAGAAACAGAAGTAGAAAACTTATACAATTTTATTTCCAGTGAAGAAGATAATTAAGAAAATATTTACAAAAACGAAAATTAACAGAAATTCCTCTTGAATTTATATGGGGTTTCAGTTAATATATTTCCTAGCGAAAACAGTTGTCCGTCATAGAAAGACAAACGAAGGACGGATAGGAAGGAAGAAAAAAGATGAGTGAAAAGTTAAAAGTTGGTATTTTAGGCGGAACAGGAATGGTAGGACAGAGATTTATCTCTCTCTTGGAAAATCACCCTTGGTTTGAGGTAACCACCATCGCTGCATCTCCAAGAAGTGCAGGAAAGAAGTACTCTGAATGTGTAGAGGGTCGCTGGAAGATGGATACACCTATTCCTGAAGCTGTTAAAGATATTATTGTAAAGAACGTAAATGAAGTAGAAGCAGTGGCTGCAGAAGTTGACTTTGTTTTCTCTGCTGTTGATATGACAAAGGATGAAATTAAAGCTATTGAAGAAGCTTATGCAAAGACAGAAACTCCTGTAGTTTCTAATAACTCAGCACATCGTTGGACTCCGGACGTACCTATGGTAGTACCGGAAATCAATCCACAGCATATGGAAGTGATTCAGTATCAGAAGAAACGTCTTGGCACTACAAGAGGATTTATTGCAGTAAAACCGAACTGCTCTATTCAGTCATATGCACCTGTATTAAATGCATGGAAAGAGTTTGAACCATACGAAGTAATCGTATCTACCTATCAGGCAATTTCTGGTGCAGGAAAGACCTTTAAGGACTGGCCAGAAATGGAAGGAAACATTATTCCTTACATTGGTGGTGAAGAAGAAAAATCGGAAAAAGAACCTCTTCGTATCTGGGGACATATTGATGAAGCAAAGGGCGAAATCGTTCCTGCTGATGATATTAAGATTACGTCACAGTGCATCCGTGTACCTATCTTAAATGGACATACTGCAACTGTATTTGTTAAGTTTAAAAAGAATCCAACCAAAGAGCAGCTTGTAGAAGCTATGACTTCTTATAAGGGAGCTCCTCAGGAATTAGATCTTCCATCTGCTCCAAAACAGTTCATCCAGTATTTAGAAGAGGATAATCGTCCTCAGGTTCAACTAGATGTAAACTTTGAAAGAGGAATGGGAGTTTCTGTTGGACGTTTAAGAGAAGATTCTATTTATGACTGGAAGTTCGTTGGACTTTCTCATAACACAGTTCGTGGAGCTGCAGGTGGAGCTGTACTTTGTGCAGAACTCTTAAAGGCTCAGGGATATATTACAAAAAAATAAGAAAAAACCTAAAGAAAAAAGATTTACAAAGAAAAAGACATTGGAAAATTTTTCTAATGTCTTTTTGGTTATATATGTTTATGGTTTTATTTTTTGTATTTGATTTTTTTTGCAGAACAATAATTCTTTGCTGTTTTTGTTGTTTTCATAGCGGTAACACGATAGTAGTAAGTCTTTCCGCTTTTTACGGATTTATCTGTGTACTTTAAGGAAGTGGTTTTGGCTTTAATGGTTTTCCAGGAACCAGAGCCTACCTTTCTTTGAATAATATAGTATTTGGCACCGCTTACTTTTTTCCATGTGACCTTAACTCCAGAGGATACTTTTTTCACAGTAAGTCCAGAAGGTTTTGCTAAGGTTTTAATACTACCGACTTTTGAGTAGTTAGCACTTGCAGAAGGACTTGTATCATAATTGGCACTGGGAATGCCATATTTCTTCCAGTAGGATTCCGGGGTGTGGGAATATTTTGAAGTTAAATCACCACTGTACTTATAGCTTGAATCATAAATAAAGTTCTTTTTGTTTCGAAGCATATATTCATAATAATAACTATCTTTTTTACCATCTCCATTGATATCGTATTGTTTATCCAAGTCATCCCAGGTAACATCCATGTAGTACCAGTTGCCATGGATTTTTACCATATTCCATTCATGTTCATATCCTGAAAGAGCACTGGTTAAAACTAAGGTGTCAATGCCGCTGGCTTCACATAGGATACAAAAAGCAGAAGAGTAACCGGCACAGACAGTTTTTTTACCACAAAATACACTATAGGCAGATTGATCATAGGTGGAGGTGGCATATTTTACTTTGTTACAAATTAAAGCCTGGGCTTTTTGGATTTTTTTGATATATCCTGATTTGCTTTTTATCTGTTTAACCCAGGATTTTAAAGTTTTATTAAAGCTTTTTGTAGCACTTAGTCGTGTAGAACCGGTTTTAAACTTTGAATATAAGGTAAGTGCATATACTTTATCTCCATCACTGTTGGTTCCGTAAATATAACCATGATCATAAAAATAATACTGTGGATTGGAATAACTAAATACATTCATAACCCGAATGGCAGAAGCTTCACTTAATCCAGATGCAACCTGAGGCTCCATATAATAGTAATATCCATATGCGCCGGAAAAAGAAGCATAACTATTCTTATAACCGGATTTATTATTTAATGTTTGCAAAGCAACCTGCTTCAGTTTGTTATAAAATTTTTTTTCTTTTGAACTAAGTTTGCTGTAATAATAAGTAGATCCATATCCACCCCAGTTATAGGTATAACTGGCTCCATAATAACTGGCAGGAACATGGGCTGTCTGATATCCACTTGTTTGATTTTTAGACACAAAGGTTTCGGCTAGCTTATATCCTTTGGCTTTTTCTAAATCCCCGGTGTAGTAGTTATCTACTTCGCTGGTATCATAAGTGGACTCTGCAGCACTGACAGTACTTAAATCAGAAATTTCTCCAGGAATTGTAACCCCTGAAAATAAAAGAATTACTGAGAGAAAAATACATAGTCTTTTTGATAGTTTATTCATAATTTTACCTCACCCTAAAAACATATATTTGTTAAATTATAGCATGTAGATTAGTTTGTTGGAAAGTAGAAATCTATCTGAGTTTTCAGTTATCTTTTTCGTTTTTTCTCCAATGTAGAATATTTCCCAACCCTATTTTAAAAGCCTAAAATCTAGGTTATAATGAAATTGGCTCAAGGTGCTATTAAGACCTGTTGTATTTTGAACCTACATTTACTTTAAACGGGACTCCTATATTTCTCATTGGCTGTCATGCCTCCGTCTTTGACGCTAGTGGACGGCAAAAGATG
>JAIKXK010000179.1 GCA_024684155.1 Lachnospiraceae bacterium
AACCTGTTTTTTTAGTGGACGGAGCACATAACGAAGATGGAGCTAATGCCTTGGCAAAGTCCCTAAAAGAATATTTCCCAAATAAAAAGTTTCATATGATTGTAGGAATCTTAGCAGACAAAGCTTATGACAAAATGCTTGAAACTATGCTTCCTTTTGCAAAGGAAGTCTATTGTGTCACACCCCAAAATCCACGAGCATTAGAAGCGAAAGAGTTAGAAAAGATAATTTGCAGGATGCCATTTCATATAGAAACCCATTGCTGCGATAATTTAGAGGAAGCATTAAGACAAGCATATTTTGATACAAAAGAGGATGCCCTTGCCTTTGGTTCATTATATTACGTTGGAAGAATAAGAAAATTATTTTTAGATATTGACAGATGAGAAATATGAGTGTATCCTAACAATAGATTGTACGCAATTTAATTTTAAAAACAACAATAGATTTGTAGTGATGTAATGAAAAATGGATTAGGAGGTTACTTATGATTTATGACGTAATTATTATCGGAAATGGACCTGCAGGACTTGCAGCAGCAATTTATGGAAAGCGTGCGGGTCTTTCTACTTTATTATTATCAGATTCCCCAATGGCAGGTGGGCAGATTACTTCTACTTATGAAGTTGATAACTATCCTGGACTTCCAAAGATTTCTGGCTTTGATTTAGGTGATAAGATGAAAGAGCATGCAGATGCCTTAGGGGCTGAATATGCTTCTGGAAGAGTAACAGAAATCGTAGACAATGGAGAGACAAAAGTTTTAAAAACAGTAGATGATGGGGATTTTGAAACAAAGGCTGTTGTAATTGCAACAGGAGCAGATCATAGAAAACTTATGATCCCCGGTGAACAGGAACTTACAGGAATGGGAGTATCTTACTGCGCAACCTGCGATGGTGCCTTCTTTAGAAACAAAAAGGTAGCAGTTGTTGGTGGTGGAGATGTAGCTTTAGAAGATGCCATCTTTTTATCACGTTTTGCTGAAAAAGTTTATCTTATTCACAGAAGAGATGAATTTAGAGGAGCAAAGGTATTACAGGATCAGGTAAAGGCTATCGATAAGATTGAAATTGTATATGATACTGTAGTGGATGAAGTTGTTGGTAAAGATTCTGTAGAAAAGATTTTAACAACAAATAAGAAGACCGGAGAAAAAGGTGAAATCGAACTAAATGGTGTTTTCATGGCTGTAGGAATCGTTCCTAATGTTGCAAATATCAAAGGTCTTCCAAAACAGGATAAGGGTGGATATCTTGTGGCTGGAGAAGACTGTGTTACTAGTATCCCAGGAATCTATGCAGCAGGAGATGTTCGTACCAAACAATTACGTCAGGTTATTACGGCTGCTTCTGATGGAGCAAATGCCATTACTTCTATTGAAAAATATTTAAATGGACAGGTTTAATTTTTACATATTATATAAGTAGAAAACCCTTCCTTGACATAGTGGTTTCCAGTTGTTATAATAGCGAAGTAACAAGTTGTAACAAAATCGTAACATTTCTTTGAAGAGTAGGAAAAATAGTAGAAGAATGTTACAAAACAAGGAGTTAAATACATCATGAATAGAAATCGAAAGCTTAAAGTCGTGACTTATTCATTAGCAGCAGGATTACTAATCGGATCTGCTTCTTTTGCATCTGTTGCAGCACCAGTAGCGGGAGCTACGGCAGCACTTTCAACTGACGTTGAAACCCAGGAAGAGGCAAATTCTTACACTACTTTATCAGGAATAAATTTAGCTATGGCAGGCATGCTTAGCACAGCTACTACTGAAGCAGAAACTGAAGTTTCAGAAAGCGAAACTGAGGCAGTTGCTTCTGAAGAAAATACAGAAACTACAGAAGAGGAAACCTGTGATAACCAGGCAGCAGATTATACAGGAGTTGCTATTGCTCAGGTTGACAATTATGTAAATGTTCGTTCTGAGGCATCTGAAGATGGTGAAGTTTTAGGAAAACTTTACAATAACAGTGCAGCAGAAGTTTTAGAAACTGAAGGAGATTGGTACAAGATTTCTTCAGGAAGTGTAACAGGTTATGTTAAGTCTGAATTCGTTGTGGTAGACAATGAAGAACTTGCAGCAT